>JBGPAF010000088.1:0-6414 GCA_041480535.1 Bacteroidia bacterium | reverse complement strand
TCCCGTATACTCCTTCCCGTAAGACTTATAAAAATATCTTCAAGACTTTTTTTGCGCAATTGCAGGCTGTTCACCTTGATGTTATGCTCACTGACTGTTTTCAGGATATTTCCCATTGATGCCACTGGATTTCTCGTATTAAAATAGATCCTGGTGCCCGAAATTGATACACATGAGACTAATTCCGGATCAAGGAAGGGAATCAGTTTATTCTTTATATCTCCGTCAATATCAGCTTCAACCAGGTCCTCATAACCGTTGGTTCTGATGATCTCATCAGCAGTGCCGGACACAAGAAGCTTTCCTTTATCAATGATGCAGATCCTGTCGGAGAGTTTTTCAGCCTCTTCCATATCGTGCGTGGTAAGTACAACCGTTGTTTTATTCTTAATTGATCTGATATAGTCACGCACCAGAACCCTGCTTTGCGGATCAAGTCCTGCCTGAGGTTCATCTAGAAAAACGATCTCAGGCGAGTGAATTAAGGCAAGTGCGATATTCAGCCTTCTCTGCATACCTCCTGACAGATTTTTAGCAAGACGATCTTTTATTCCATAAAGTCCAAGGGATTCAAGAAGCGACTTTCCCTTTTTTTTAACCTCGGCTGACGACATATTGTACATTTTACCCATATACAGTATCTGCTCATAACATGTCAGGTTATCCCATACAACAATATGCTGAGGACAAATACCAATAGACTTACCACCATCCTTGCTATCAATTGTGACAGTTCCTTTATCGGGCTTTAAAAGTCCGCTCATGATTTTAATAGTCGTAGTCTTCCCTGCACCGTTAGGGCCCAGAAACCCAAATATCTCTCCACGGTATATCTCAAATGAGATATCATCAACGGCCTGAACATTGCCGTATTTCTTAACAAGAGAATCAGCTTTCAGTATCGGTCTCATAAATACCTATCGTCCTGACATACAATCATAAAATTAACCAAATTAAGTAAATCCGCAATTAATCGCTGCAACAAATGACAATTCCAAAGAATCCTTTTCAAAAATATTTCACAGCATCCCTTTTCATTAACCCCTGTTTTTATATTTTTACACCGGATACTCACTCGTGATGATTTACGAAAACATTTCACTAAAGAAATACAACACCTTCGGTCTTAATGTCAGGGCTGACCGTCTTGTTACATTCAAACACGAGGAATATGCCATTCATTTCTTTGAAGAGCAAAATGGATCAGTTGAGAAATTGATGATACTTGGAGCCGGAAGCAATTTGCTTTTTGCAGATGATTTTCATGGTACTATGATCCACCCTGAAATGGAAGGCATATCACTCGAAGGAAAGAAGGGTAATGATATAATTGTATCGGCAGGGGCAGGTGTAACATGGGATAAGCTGGTAGAATCGACAGTTAAAAAAGGCCTGGGAGGATTGGAGAATCTTTCGCTTATTCCAGGGCTTGTGGGTGCAGCTCCTGTCCAGAATATAGGAGCATATGGTGTTGAAGTAAAAGATGCAATTGAAAAAGTCAGGGCGATCAGTATTGAAGATGGTTCTGTGCGGGAGTTCAAAAACGAGGAATGCAAATTCGGTTACAGGGAGAGTATTTTTAAAAGAGAACTCAAAGGAAAATATCTTATTACCAAGGTTTATTTCAGGCTTTCGACAAAACCGAAATTATGCCTTGAATACGGATCATTGAAAGATGAGATCAATAAGCTTGGTTCAACGTCTCTGGGAAATATCAGGAATATAGTAATCAGCCACAGGCAAAGCAAGCTTCCTGATCCGGAGCAGGTCTGTAATGCAGGCAGTTTCTTTAAGAATCCCGTTGTAGATAGTCCGGTTGCTGATAAACTTAAATCGAAGCACCCTAAAATACCTGCTTTTAAGGATCACTCCGGAGGTGTAAAGATTGCCGCCGGTTGGCTTATCGAACAGTGCGGATGGAAAGGCAAGAGGATCGGAGATGCTGGCGTTCATTATAAACAGGCCCTGGTTATAGTAAATCATGGCAATGCTACAGGAAGAGAATTATTAGACCTGTCTGAACAAATAAAAAAGTCAGTGGCTGAAAAATTTGGGATTATTCTTGAACGGGAGGTTGAGGTAATAGGAATTACCTGAAAATTCTTCTCTTGTTCAATTCTCTCTGATACTGGTTAGCATACCTGTTATGTTCTGACAATGTTCGGGAAAAGTTATGATATCCTGAAAAATCGGATTTTGCCGCAAAATACAGGTAATCGTGTTTTTCAGCATTTAAAACTGCATCAATTGCTTCAATTGAGGGGCATCTGATCGGACCAGGAGGCAATCCGGCATGTTTGTAAGTATTGTAGGGAGAATCAATCTCAAGGTGCTTATACAAGATTCTGCTTATTGAGAAATCATTGAGGGCAAACTTAATTGTCGGATCAGCCTGAAGGGGAATCCCTCTTTTAAGTCTGTTTATGTAAACTCCTGCAATCCTGGGCATCTCGTCCTGTTTTACAGCTTCTTCATCAATAACTGATGCTAATGTCGAGATTTCAACCTGTGTCAGGTTAACAGCTTCACTCTTCTGAAGTCTCTCATCATTCCAGAATTTACGGTATTCCTTCAGCATCCTCTTATAAAGTTTTCCTGCCCCTGTGTTCCAGTAAAACTCATAAGTATCAGGAATGAAAATTGATATGACATCCTCCTGTTTAAAACCGTCTTTGTTATAGTTCTCAGGGTCTGAAAAGAATCCAATGATCTGTGTGGAATCAGCTTCAATCTGACCTCCGAACCGGCCTGCCAATTCATTCAAAGTCCTGATGTTATTGAATGTAATCTTAACCGGCGTTTGCCGTCCGCCTCTCAGTATGTTTATTAACTCATTGTAATTCAGTGGTTTGTCGATAACGTATTTCCCGGGTTTAACTAGTTTCTTATACTTCTTCTTTTCAGCTACCCATTCGAGCATCTTTTTGTTCTTAATTATCAGGTTGGCTTCAACAGAATCCATTGCCTGCTCATATGAAGCCTCTTCCGGAATATAAATGGTTGCTTTCGCTCCATTTGGCCGGACACTTATACCAAAAAACTGATTAGAAATAAGATACAAGCAAATAGCAATGACAAAGGCTAATAGAAGTATGATATATTTTAGCCAGTTTTTATTCATTGTCTTTTAGTTCAATTGCAAATTTAAAGATAGTGCCAGTAATTGCCAAAACTTTACTTTTTAATTATAAGAACAGCGAATAGTCGTTTTTATTACACAAATGATCTACCTCCATCTCCCAAATTGGGGGCTAATTAAAATCTCGATTCAAGCCCCCGTTATGGGGTTGAGGGTTATTTCTCAGTGTCCCTCAGTGCATTCTCTGTGACACTCTGTGTAACGTATTTATTCTAAGTTTATAATTTATAATTTATAATTTTACATTGGATGATCAGACTAAAATATTAACCTAATTCATATGAAAATGTCAACTTCTGTTTTACTGATACTTATTGTTATTGGTATAATTACCGGAGTAATGGCTGGTATGCTTGGAATTGGAGGAGCCATTATTATGATACCTGCTCTTGTATTTTTCCTGGGATTAAGTCAGCAGACTGCACAGGGCACCAGTCTTGCTGTCATGCTTCCTCCGATCGGCATAATTGCCGCATATAACTACTTTAAAGCCGGGCAAATTAACATAAAATTTGCATTAATCCTGGCTGCCGCTTTTTTAATAGGTTCCTACTTTGGCTCAAAGATCGCCCTGAACATACCACCAGCTGTCCTTAAAAAAATATTCGGGATATTATTACTTCTTGTTGCCGCAAAGATGCTCTTTTCAAAATAAAAAAGGGACAATGCACGTGCAATGTCCCTATATTAATTGAAGAACGGCTCTAAAACATAATCCCCACACTTAACAGGAATGCATTCGGCCTGTCATCGAGATTGAATTTATCCCCGGCAGTATTTTGAATCTGAGTCTGATATTTCTGAAGACTTCCTTCATATCTCAGATCGAGGGTGATCCTCTTAATAATATCAATACCCAAACCAGCCTCATAACCCCAGGTTAAACTATGGTACCTTGCCTTAAAATCAGGATCATCTATCAGATCCTTCGGAGAATTGATAAGCAGTCTTGCTGACGGACCTACATTTAACCGGAGCGGGCCTAATTTCAGACCAAGCATAATCGGAAGATTGACCTGATTGAACTTTTGTTTTTTAACTATCTCGGAAGCAGGTGTACTTGCATCAGCAATAGTATATTCATCCGTTCTGGATGCAAACAGGAGCTCAGGCTGAACATAAAATCCCATCAAGCTCAATCTTACAAAAGCGCCTCCATGAAAGCCATAGTTTGCACCTTTAATGGCATTAACGACATACGAGGTTTCACCCGATGTCAGAGTCTTAAGATCTTCCATCTTCAGATTTGTGGTGCTAACACCTGCTTTAAGTCCGAATTTCACCTGCGAAAATGCCGGAAACACTATAAATACTGATAATACGATCAAAATTAGTTTTTTCATCATTTTTTGTTTTTAATTGTACATGTTAAATAGATCAGTTGAACTAAACACAGACATTTCTGATGTATAACGGACAAAGCCATAAAAAGTTTCAGCTATTTCTCAATTTTAGTTTTAAAAAGAGATAAATAACTGAAGCTGATATTAATTATTTTGTTGCTAATTCGGAAAAAATAACCTTTTTCATCCGGTCAAATTCTTTCTTGTCGAAAAGTCTCGTAAGAAAAATTATTTTGCCTGACCTGTCAATAATTACATTTCTGGTAACCCCGGCTTCTTTCAGGGCATATAGTCCGAAAATATCTGCATCGGGGTCAACCGCAAGGGGGTATGTTATGCCAATATCCTTTTTGAATTTCAACACCTTGTCAAGAGGTTCATCCCTGTCAATACCTATTACTGCAAGACCCGAATTCTTACCCTGTGACCAGATCTCTTTCTCGATAAAAGGCATTTCTGTACGGCAGACTGAACACCAGCTTGCAGTAAACTGCAGCATCACCACCTTACCGCGCAGGTCAGAGAGCTTGTATGACTTTCCTCCTGCTTCAATAATCATAAAGTCAGGAGCCATATCTCCCGTTTTTACAGTATAACCATCTTTGTAGGTCTTCTGATCCTGCGAATTTCCGCAGGCATTAGCAATAAATATAATTATTGATATAATGAATGTTTTTCTCATTTCATTTTTTCGCAAATATAGTAGAGAAAACACAATCATAAAATTGTTAAAATTAGTTAAGCTATTTCATCGATTTGAAACCTGTAACAAATATTTAACTAATATTGATAAATAATTTTCAAGTAATAATTAATATGTGCATAAGATGAATAAATATTTATTTTCTGTTATTGTATTAGGTCTATTTTGCATTACAGATTCTAATGCACAGGTTTCTCCCAAAGAAAAAGGTCTCCAGACAATTACCATAGACGCAATTAAAGGACAGCTCGAGTTCCTTTCTTCCGACTGGATGGAGGGAAGGGCTACGGGGGAAAGAGGAGCTTACCTGGCAGCCGATTATATAGCCAGCATGTTTAGGGTATTCGGAGTTGCCCCGGCCGGAGATGCCGGAGGATTCGGGGGCAGAATGCCCAGAATGATGCCAATGGCCGGTCCTCCGATTGGTCCTTTTGGTCCTGGAGGTCAGCCATTCACTCCACAAAAGTCGTATTTTCAGAACTTCACCCTGATTGAAAGCCAGCCTTCCCAGGGATCAACTCTCACAATCAGGAAAGGTGGTCAGGAATATAACTTTGATGAAGGAATCGATTTCTCGGTCTCAAGAGCTACCATGGACGCAAAATTTGATGCCCCTCTTGTCTTTGTAGGTTATGGACTCGTTGATAAGGCCAATGGCATTGACGATTTTGCCGGTGTTGATGTAAAAGGCAAAGTTGTTGTGCGTCTGACCGGATTTCCCGGATATTCCGACAATACCTCACCTATGTATAAAAAACTCATTGGCAATAACATGCGGGCCATGTTTGAAATGTCAAGAAAGAAATCCGAATCATTAAAAACCATGGGAGTTCTTGGAGTCATTGATCTGACAATAAACAATGATGTGGCAAAAAGATGGGGCGTTTACAAATTTGATAATAACCTTGCTCCTGCTGAAAATGGTCCGCGTACAAACTGGACCCAGATGAGACTCGATGAAAAAGAAGTCTCTTCCTCTCCGGTAGCAATTACCGTCACCGAAAAAGTCTCTAACCTGATTTTAAAGGAAAGTGGCCTGGACATTGCTAAATATGAAAAAGAATCTGCGGCCGGAACACTGAAATTCAAACCTGTCCCGATTCCCGGGATAAATGCTGCACTTATCGTAAATGTAAATTCAAAAAGAATTAATGCCAGGAATGTGATAGCGATTATTGAAGGTGAAAACCCAAATGAATATGTTGCCGTCGGAGGCCACATGGATCATA
>JBGPAF010000087.1:0-6428 GCA_041480535.1 Bacteroidia bacterium | reverse complement strand
TCTCGCACGAAGCATGTTTATCCGTGAAATATTTAACAGTACTCTGGTCCGATACCACATTCATAATAGTAAAAAGATTACTGACCGGTTCCGACATTTCCTGTCCAATTTCTGTAGGTCCGGCATCGGTCACAGCGCTCATCACTTTTTTTCTTATTGTCTGAGGAGTATCGGAGAGAAATATTCCGTTCCCTTCGCTTTTACCCATTTTACCTGTTCCATCAAGTCCCGGAATTTTAATAAGTTCATGTCCGAAATTATAAGCCACAGGTTCAGGGAAATAATCGACTTCATACATCGTATTGAATCTCCTGGCAAACCTTCTGGTCATCTCAAGATGCTGTTCCTGGTCCTTGCCGACCGGTACTTTATTAGCCTTATGAATTATAATGTCGGCCGCCATCAGGACAGGGTATGTCAGAAGTCCTGCGTTGATATTATCGGGATGTTTCCTAATCTCTTCCTTAAATGAAGTTGTCCTCTCAAGTTCGCCCACATAAGTATTCATATTAAGAAGGAGGTACAATTCGGTTACCTCAGGTACGTCGCTTTGAATAAAGACCGTGGCAATTTCCGGGTCTATTCCGCAGGCTAGGTACTCTGCCAGTATCTGTTTTATGTTACCATGAATATCATCAGGCTTTGGATGTGTCGTAAGCGAATGATAATCAGCTATAAAGAAAAAACAATAATTCTCTCTCTGCATCTTAAGGAAGTTCTTTACAGCACCATAATAATTCCCCAGATGAAGGTTTCCCGTCGATCTTATACCGCTCACAACAGTCTCCATAGTAATCTTTAATAAAATTCACCGCAAAAATAATTCTTTTTCCTAAAATCGTACCTTTACCTGATTATAATACGACAGGCCATGGAATCAACGCGACAGAAAAAAGTATCAAGACTAATCCAGAAGGAGGTGGCCGACATCTTTCTTAAAATAGGCAGTGAGCTGGCACACGGGAAAATGATTTCAGTTACAAAAGTAAGGGTAAGCCCCGACCTTTCATTTGCTAAAATCTATATCAGCATATACCCTTCTCCGGGACAGGAGGATGTGCTCAAGGCAATACAGGACCACTCCTCCAGGATAAGATTCGAAATGGGACAGAAGGTAGGAAAACAGCTCAGGATCGTGCCGGAAATCGCTTTTTTTATCGACGACAGTCTCGACTATATTGATAAAATTGACATGCTGTTGAAATCCTGAATCAGATGCAGTACGACCCGATCAAAAAGAGAGTGGGCCGGGTTTTTTCAGGTCCTGTTTTCATGAGAAAAATATTTTATTTCTTTCTCGACCTGCTTTTGCTGAGGGCATGGCACGTCAAAAGAGCCCTGAGAAAAATTGCCGTGAAATATCCCAACCAGGCTTCAGTACTTGATGCAGGAGCAGGATTCGGACAATATACCTGGAGAATGAGCAGGATGAATAAGAACTGGAAAATAAAAGCCGTGGATATCGATCCTGAACATATCAGCGATAATGCCAGGTTTTTCAAAGCGGCAGGTTTGTCAGGCAGGATCGCATGCGAAACAGTCGATCTTACGGAGCTTAATGAAACCGGTGCTTACGATTTTATTTTATCGGTCGACGTAATGGAACACATAAAGGAAGATGAGCTTGTCTTCGGGAATTTCTTCAGAGCTCTGAAACCCGGCGGATCATTGCTTATTTCAACTCCTTCCGACAAGGGGGGTTCAGATGTTCATGGCGGGGATGAACATTCATTTATTGATGAACACGTAAGGGATGGATACGGAGTCGGTGAGATCTCACAGAAACTTGGCAGAGCAGGATTTAATAATATCCGGGCAAAATATACTTACGGTAAACCAGGCTCTGTTTCCTGGCATTTGTCGATGAAATATCCGGTCAAGATGCTTAATACATCCGGATTGTTTTTCCTGATTCTTCCTTTTTATTATCTTATATTTTTCCCTGTTGCAATAATTCTTAATTTTTTTGATATCTTTTTGACTCACAAATCAGGAACCGGATTACTGGTCACAGCAAACAAATAAAAGTGAAACTCTCACTATATATAGCAAAAAGGTACCTCTTCGCCAAAAAATCGAGGAACGCCATAAACGTCATCTCCTCAATATCGGTAGCCGGCGTTACAGTAGGCACTATGGCGCTTATAATCGTCCTTTCGGTATTTAACGGGCTCGAAACTCTTGTGCGTTCAATCTTCAATACTTTTGATCCCGACCTGAAGATCACCCCTGCAACCGGCAAGACATTCATCCCCGATTCTGCCAGGCTTTCCCTCCTTTCAAATATAAACGGGATCGCCTGCTATTCCCTCTGTCTCGAAGAAAACGCTCTGCTTAAATATGGCGACAAACAATATGTGGCAGCAATAAAAGGAGTAGATGAGAATTATGCCCAGGTTACCGGCATTGACAGTTCGATGTGGGATGGTGAATTCACCCTCAGGTCGGACCAGGGCAGACCATATGCGATACCTGGAATCGGGATAGCCAATTATCTTGGCATGAGAGTCAATTTTATCACACCGCTTAATATTTATGTCCCAAAAAGGACAGGCAGTACCGATCTGAATCCTGAGGATGCCTTTATAAGAAATTACATTTTCCCGTCAGGTATCTACCAGGTAGAGCAGGAATATGATTCAAAATATGTATTCATTCCTATCGATTTTGCCCGCGAACTTCTTGAATATAATTCAGAAGTAACATCTGTTGAGATCAAATTTAAAAATGAGGTGAAGGAATCTGCAGTTCAGAAAGATGTTGCCAGGATATTCGATAAAGGTTTTATAGTTCAGAATAAATACGAACAACAGGAGATTTTCTACAAGGTGATGCGCTCCGAGCGTCTTGCGATCTATTTTATTCTTACACTTATACTTATTATTGCCTCCTTCAGCATTATAGGATCACTTACAATGCTGATAATCGAGAAGGAGAGGGATATTGAGATCCTTAGAAGTCTTGGGGCCGACAACACCCTCATAAGGAAGATCTTCATTTTTGAGGGATGGCTTATCTCCATTATCGGGGCTCTTGCCGGGATAATACTTGGGTTTGCAGTCTGCTGGATCCAGCAGAAATACGGAATAGTAAGGCTGCAGAGCGATTCCCTGATAATGGATGCCTATCCGGTTGTAATGAAGGCAAAAGACTTTATAATTGTTCCCGTAACGGTTTTGTTGATAGGATACTGGGCCGCCTGGTATCCCGTCAGGTACCTGACAAAAAAATATCTGACCAGAAATTAAAAATAACAGCAAAATAATGAGATCCATGACCCGATATTTTCTTCCTGTCCTTATTGTTTTTATGATAGTGGCAGGTTCATGCAGCGGCCGGAAAAATAAGGCAGAACATAAAGATATAATTCCGGATAAAGATTTGATCTCAATTCTTACCGATGTACATCTGGCTGACGGTCTGCTGTCGCTTCCCTCAATTAACGACAGGTTTTCGTGGAGCGATACCCTGTCGCCATATATAGATATTATTGAGGGCCATGGTTATACTAAACCACAGATGGACAGGACAATGAGATATTATTTCATAAAGAAGCCGAAAAAACTCTTAAAGATTTATGATAAAGTCCTCGGGGGAATCAGTGAAATTGAGTCAAGAGTAGATAAGGAATATTTGAAGGTCGTTGGCGAAGGACAGAACATCTGGCCGGGAAAATCGTTTTATTCATATCCCGGTAACCCGGGCGAGGATTTAACATGGTTTGATTTTCCGGTAAGTTACGCTCAGATATATTCCCTGAAATTCACGCTTACAATGTATCCTGATGATCTGTCGGTAAATCCTCGTCTTGGATTATTTTTTTCTCATCCCGACACTGCCGGAAATGAAAAAAAGATCAGCATTTCAACATTGCCATATTTAAAAGACGGCCAGCCGCATACGTACAAAATTATTTTACATCAGAAACTGCCCCCTCCTGTCAGATTAACCGGGTGGTTCATAAACCAGGAAGAAACGGCACCTGACAAGGAAAAACATTTCAGGGTGGAAGACATTATTCTCTCCTTTTAAAAACAGATAATGAAACACTATTCGGCACAATATATTTTCACAAATGCCGGACCGCCGCTAAAAAGAGGTATTGTCTCTGCACTCGATGACGGGACAATCACTGGTGTTGAAGATACGGGAGGAGATCTTGTTGAAAAGGAATCAGTGGAATTTCATAACGGGATAATCATTCCCGGATTTGTCAACTGCCATTGTCATCTCGAACTGTCCTATATGAAGGATCTGATCCCTCCTAAAAAAGGATTGGCTGAATTCCTGAAACACTTCCGGACAAGAAGGGAAAATGGTGCCGAAAACTTACTTACTTCTATCTCAGGAGCTGATAATGCTATGTACAGGGATGGAGTGGTTCTGTGTGCTGATATTTGCAATACAAGATTGACATTTGATGTAAAAAAGAAAAGCAGGATAAAATACATTAACCTGCTCGAGGTCTTTGGTATTGATCCTGAGAAAGCTGACCGCAGGATGAATGAAATAAAACAATTGTCAAACATAGCTCACGATTACCGGATACCTTCCTGGATAGTTCCCCATTCTGCCTATTCGATTTCTTTACCTCTCTTCAGTCTTTTGAGAAAAAAAACAGAATCAAATAAAATTACCTCCGTCCATTTCATGGAAACTGAATGTGAGAAATCGTTTCTTAAATATCACGACGGGCCCATCCTGGAATCTTACAAAGAATCAGGACTGGGAGTTGAAGAACTGGAAACTGTTGAAGATCATGTTTCTGCTGTATTAGAGGAAATAACTCCCTCCGGTAATCTGATCCTGGTCCATAATACATTTGTCGATCGTACAACAATAAAGAAGGTTAAAAAGAGAGAAAACCTTTTCTGGTGCCTTTGCCCTAATGCAAATCTGTATATTGAAGATCAGGTGCCTCCGGTGGATCTGCTTATTGAAGAAAACTGCCTGATCGTGACAGGCACTGACAGCCTTGCAGCAAATGACCGGTTAAGCATTCTTGAAGAGCTTAAAACACTGCATATATTTTATCCGTGGGTACCGCTTCAGGACCTTATAGTGTGGGCAACTCTTAACGGAGCTATGGCTCTTGGCGAAGAGGCTGAATATGGAAGCATTCAGCCAGGGAAAAAACCCGGATTGCTTCTGCTTCAGGATATTGATCTGCATATACTGCAATTGCTCCCCGAAAGCCGCGTAACAAGGTTACTGTAACACCCTGAGAAACCAATCTTTTTTATGCTAATTTTGCCATGTTTCTGATTGGTAAGATATGTCAACATTTTTATTTAATAAGATAATTTTCGGACCTGTAAAAAGCAGAAGGCTTGGTGTGTCACTCGGAATCAATCTTTTACCGACAACTAAAAAACTGTGCAATTTCAACTGCATCTATTGTGAATGCGGCTGGACACCCGGTACATCAAAAGAAAAAAGCTCTCTTCCGGAGCGTGATGAGATATATAAAGCTCTTGATCAGAAGCTTTCAGAAATGAAAGCCAAGAACACTCCTCCTGATGTGATAACATTCGCAGGTAACGGGGAACCGACGCTGCATCCTGATTTTCCGGCGATAGTTGATGACTGCATTGAGCTGAGAAACAATTACTTTCCAAAAGCGAGGATAGCCGTTTTATCAAATTCGACAACCATTACTATACCCCGGATTAAGGAGGCACTGCTGAAAGTCGATCAGAACATACTCAAGCTTGATTCCGGTTTCGACCTGACTGTCAGGGTGCATAACCAGCCGAGGGTTAATGTCAAAGTCACTGAACTTATCGGAAACCTGAAGAGATTTAACGGCCAACTGATAATACAGACTCTTTTCCTTCGTGGATCATATAACGGAAGATCAATTGATAATACAACTCCTAAGGAGATTGAAACATGGCTGAAGGCAATTGAAATGATAAAGCCTTACGAAGTAATGATTTACACAATCTCGCGCGATACACCCGAGGGCGGACAGCTTTTAAAAGTGCCTCTCCCCAAGCTGAAACGAATTGCCGGAATGGTTAACAGACTGGGAATAAGGACCAGCGTATCAGGCTGACATTGAATAAGAATTATAATATACTGATCTGCCCTTTGGAGTGGGGTCTTGGTCATGCGGGACGGATGATCCCGCTGGTCAAAAAATTACAGGAAAGACAAAATAATATTTTCATAGGTGCAGGCAGGGAACATCAGTCTTTTTTCCGGAATGAATTGCAGGGAATTACTTATGTTGATTTTAAGGGTTTCAAACCAGGCTATTCACGGTTTTTACCACAATATATTGCGCTTCTGCTGAAAACTCCTCTTTTGTTTTACCATATCATTGCAGAACACTTCAGGTTAAAACGCATTATTCAGGACCATAAAATTAATATTGTAATAAGCGATAACCGGTTCGGACTCTGGAACAGGAAGATAAAGAGTGT
>JBGPAF010000086.1:0-6435 GCA_041480535.1 Bacteroidia bacterium | reverse complement strand
AGGGAATTCTGATCAATCTGCGTTATTCTACCTTAACAGTTAGCATAAAGTAAGAATACATTTCATTTATCTCTTCAAACTGGTAATTCAGCCTGTTTCCCGATTTGCGAGCCATTTCTATTAGCCCCATATTGCCGGTGCTGTCAGTTTCGATGGACTGCTCTGATAATGATTTATAAAACAATTCCTTTAGTCCTGCCTTATCGTGACTGTTAATTGTATCAAGTTTTTCCCTCAGATCACTGACACTCGTATTATGAATCAGATTACCTGTTGTCAGAATAAATTTATTATCCTCAAGTCTGACCATTGCTACAGGTATTCCATATTTTTCCTCAGGTTCCCGTCCGGGATTATATTTTGAGACATTTTCCAGTATCTCCACCATTATATTGAAAATTCTTCTCCGAAGCGTTGAATCAATATCTTCCTCAACAAGCCTTGATTCAGTAAGAGATAATACCTCTTCACCGATACCCGAGGTGATATGTCCTGACCAGATCATATAAATTTTGTTTTCAGCCATTACATTTTCGAGCTGAACTACAGAATTGCATTTGAAATTATTATCTGAATTTCCGGAATGAATTCCCATTCCGCTTGAATCGACAGTTTTGCTTAAAATAAAATATGAAAAATCTTTATCTACCGGTTCAAAATCATAATCGAGTTTGTTTCCAGTCTTAACTGCCATTTCAATTAATCCAAGCCCTGCCCCGCCTTTCTCGCTGAATTCGGCAGTATTTAATATCTGCTTGTAGAGATCCTTTATCTCGCCTGTATCAAGTTTATTAACCTTTTCAAGCCTCATCCTGAGATTATTGACACGATCGGATGCGATTAAATTTCCGGTGGTTATTGTATACCCTTCAGCAGTTTTTGAGTATGTAACAAGCGACATCCTGCTATGGCTCAAATGGTCCCCGTGTTTCGCAATATTCTGAAGACTTTCAAGGACGTACATAAAAAGCCTTTTTCTACCAATGAATCCATAGGAATCATCTTTCATCTCATTTTCAAGCAATGTCAGCAAAGGCAGCGAATTTCTGTCTGTTACATCTCCTCTGAAAGTAAACAGAAGACGCTCCTTCATCATTTTATCACGAATTGTCCGAGTAATATCCATGCGATTTATCTGGTAGGTTAACTGTGACAAAAATAATAATAACGGTTAATTTCACAAATTAAATCCCCGGCTGAAAGCATATAAGCTTAAATACTCATCTGACGTAGGCAGTAATAATTACCTTTCCCGGGATTTGTAATTTTTGTATAAAAATTACATTATCATGCAATTGAATAGATTAATTTTTAATGTAACTTGCCCGCCTTGAAAGACGAATATAAACCCGGTCTTTCAGAGAAAAAATTGATTGATGTTCAGTAGATTTTTAAAATTTATTGTCCCTCCCTTTACCTTCAGAGCTTTTTTCAGAAGAATATTTTATTCTAACCTGAAAAAAGTGCCACTTAACAAGCCTCTGCTTTTTGTTGGCAATCATCAGAACTCATTTATGGACGGGATCCTTGTAGGCTCATATCTTCCACAGCCTTTACATTTCACAATGAGGGCTGATATGTTCAGGAAGCCATTAGCACGTTTTTGTCTTCGCGAACTAAATGTATCGCCTGTTTACAGGATTGAAGAGGGACTTGAGAATGTTCACAAAAATCTTGAAGCATTCACCAGTATCTATGAAGTCCTGAAAAAAAACGGGAACTTCATAATGTTTTCGGAAGGTATATGCGTTCAGGAAAAACGCCTTCAGAAACTGAGAAAGGGAACTGCCAGACTGGCTTTCGGAGCTGAGGAAAAATTTGGTCTTGATGTTCATATTGTGCCGGTTGGAATTAATTATACCTACCCTTCCAGGTTCCGTAAGGAGGTAATGATAAACTTTCACAATTCATTCAGCATCAATGAACTTAAAGGAGTGTATAAGGAACATCCTGCCAAGGCATTGCTTGCTTTTAACGAGAAATGTGATGAAAGCCTGAGGAAAGAGGTAATAATAATTGAAGATCCTAAAAATGACTGGCTTGCCGAACAGCTTTTAAAGATGGAGCGCCATAATATGGTAATGCCCTTTTTCAAATGGCGCTTTGATAATGACGACAGGAGACAGGCTGAAAAAAGAGTCAGCGAAAAGGTAAACCAGCTGAGCAGAACATCTCCGGCTGATCTGGAGTCTCTTTCTGTAAAAGTCGAAAATTATGTTAATCTTCTGGCAAAAAACAAACTCAGGGATGAGAATGTGGCACGGAAACTTGACTGGGGATTTTTAAGATATTTTGCAGTTCTTACCGGATTTCCCATATTCATTGCTGGTTATATCGCCAACTTTATCCCTTTCATTATACCCAAAATCATCTGCGACAAGCTTATTAAAGATCTCAGGTTCTATAGTTCTGTTTTCATAGGCTCATTTACAGTTCTATATCTCATTTATTATCTGGTTCTGCTTATTCTTGCGGCAATCTTTGGCGGATGGAAGTGGTTCCTTCTTGCATTGCTCATTCCTCTGACCGGATATTTTGTTCTTTTTTACCAGGAAGTATTGTGGGAACGGATCCGCACACTGCATTTCAGTCTGAAAAAAATCTTCAGTCCGGATCTCATCAGATCCTTGACATCTCAACGGAATGAAATAATGGGAGAACTTGACAAAATAAAAATATAAAACATAATACCCGTCCGCTGCAAGTTGCTTACAGTATTTAACATACAGAGATTTTCAATACATGACGGGAATGGTGTAAGAACAAACATTTTCTTTAAAGGATGTCCTTTACAATGTGCCTGGTGCAACAATCCTGAAAGCATTGATCCTTTCCCCTCAATAATGTTCGATGAAAGAACCTGTCATGCGTTTGGAGATTGTGTCAAAGCAGGTAACGGACATGTTACCCTAAAGGACCAGAGGCTCATTATCGACAGGGTAAATATCACTGATTTCTCAGCCCTCAGGAATATATGCCCTTCAAAAGCTTTGATTGTGACAGGACAGGAAATGAGTGTCAACCGGATAATGAGTGAAATTGAAAAGGATATTCCATTTTATCGTATGAGCGGAGGCGGTGTGACAATTACCGGAGGTGAACCATTTTCACAGGACCCTGATATCAAAGAATTATTCATTGAACTGAAAGCAAAAGGGATCCATGTGTCCGTTGAAACGTCATTACATATGCCATGGGAAACTATTGAAAAATACCTGGATTATATCGATGTCTTTCTTACTGATCTTAAACATATTGATGAAGAAAAGTTCAAAAAATATACAGGAGGAGACGCAGCACTTGTTCTGAATAATTTCAGGAAGCTTGATGAAAAAGGAAAGACATTTGTAGTCAGAGTTCCTGTTATTCCACAATTTAACTTCTCTGAGCCCGAACTTTTTGCAATCATCGATTTTGCTGCCGGGTTAAAAAATGCAAATGAGATTAATTTCATCCCTTTCCATTCTCTTGCCAGGGAGAAGTATGTAATGCTGGGGAAAGAATATTTATTTGAAAATCAAAGGAATATTGAAAAAACTGAGTTACAGCCATATGTTGAATATGCAGAGGGAAAAGGAATGTCAGTTAAAATAATGAACTGAGATGTTAACAGAAACAAAATCAACGGGGATAACCGAACGGATTGCAAGCCTGAAAGAAAGGATGCTTTCAGTAAAATCAACAATATGCACCGAGCGGGCTAAAATATATACGAAAGCTTACCAGGAGCATGAAGATTCTCTGGTCATTCTTAAACGGGCATTCGCCCTTGAAAAGACGTTAAATGAGATGTCAATTTTCATTGACGAGGGAGAACTCATAGTCGGGAACCAGTCATCAGCATTAAGGGCAGCTCCAATCTTCCCTGAATATGTTACGGCTTGGATAATAAATGAACTGGATGAATTCGATAAACGCCCCGGTGATGCATTCTACATAACAGAGGAGCAGAAAAAGGAACTGAGGGAAATCTGCACTTGGTGGGAAGGGAAAACTCTTATTGAAAAAGGTAATTCTCTCATGTCGCCATTAAACAGGGAGATCCACGATTCAGGAATCATAAGGGCTGAAGGAAACCTGACATCGGGAGATGCGCATATTGCCGTTAATTTTGAAAAGATCCTGAAGATTGGTCTGGCAGGTTATCTAAATGAAATTGAAAGAGCAGAAAGATCATTGAAAAGCTCTGAAAAGGACCTTGCCAAAAAGCAGAATTTTTACAAAGCTCTTAAAATCGGCATTGAATCATTTAAGGAGTTTATCAGGAGATATGAAAAACTAGCTCTTGAACTTTCAGGCCTGCAAATAGATACTGTCAGAAAAGAAGAGCTGCTCCTGATAAGTAAAAACTGCAGGAACATTTCAAACAGTCCGCCTTCGGATTTCTATGAGGCCCTTCAGCTTACCTGGTTTGTTCAGTTGGTACTGCAGATTGAAAGCAATGGCCATTCTGTCTCACTTGGGAGAATGGACCAATACCTGTGGAAGTTTTATAAAAATGACCTGGCAACAGGAAGGATCAGTGAAGACTTTGCTCTTGAGCTTCTCGAAAATACATGGCTCAAACTGCTGTCGATTAATAAGATCAGGTCGTGGTCGCATACAAGGTTCTCTGCCGGCGGACCTCTTTATCAAAATGTTACTATCGGAGGCCAGACAGCTGACGCAAAAGATGCAGTAAATGATCTGAGCTTTCTCATCCTCGATTCGGTCGGCAGGATGAAACTGACACAACCAAATCTATCAGTGAGGTTTCATAAAAATATAGATCCGGAATTTCTCAACCAGTGTGTGAATGTTATAGGAAAAGGATTTGGAATGCCTGCTTTCAACAATGATGAAATTGTGATCCCTTCACTGATCGATCTGGGTGTAAGCGAAGAAGATGCATATAACTTTTCAGCTATAGGCTGTATTGAAATCGCAGTGCCGGGGAAATGGGGATACAGATGTACAGGGATGAGTTTTCTGAATTTTATGAGGGTCTTCCTTGCAGCAATGAACAACGGACTGGATACAATGACAGGCAGGACCTTCTGCCCGGGAACCGGTAACTTTGAGGATTTCAGTGACTTCAAAGACCTTATGGCAGCATGGAAGCATCAGATCAAATTCTATGCGAAGGAAACAGTCGAAATTGATGCCGCCGCCGACCTTGCACTGGAAGAGCTTGTACCCGATATACTGTGTTCAGCTTTTGTGGATGATTGTATCGCCCGGGGCAAAACAATCAAGGAAGGAGGTTCTGTTTATGACTTCATATCAGGCCTCCAGGTTGGCATTGCTAACCTTGGTAATTCACTTGCTGCCATAAAGAAACTTGTATTTGAGGAAGGCGTCATCAGCAAAGAGGTTTTGATGCAGAACCTGAAAAACAATTTTGAAGGTCAGGAAGGGGAAAAAGTACGGCAGATACTTCTGAATTATGCCCCTAAATATGGAAATGATGATGATTATGTCGATAACCTTCTTATCGAAGCTTACAATTGTTTTATTGATGAACTCGAAGAATATCATACTACCCGGTACGGAAGAGGACCAATCGGTTGCAGGTATTATGCCGGCACCTCCAGCATTTCAGCAAATGTTCCGTCAGGATCGGTAGTGCCTGCTACTCCGGATGGAAGAAAAGCTTTCACACCGGTTGCCGAGGGATGCTCGCCGACCTCGGGTACCGACACGCTGGGTCCTACAGCAGTATTCAAATCAGTTTCAAAACTGCCGACTGATAGAATTACCGGCGGGGTTCTGCTGAACCAGAAACTGTCGCCTTCGGCCCTGACAAACGAAACCCAGAAGCAGAAACTCATTTCAATAATCAGTACCTTTTTTGCAACTCTTAAAGGCTGGCATGTCCAGTACAATATTGTTTCAAGAGATACTCTGCTTGCAGCCAAGAAGAATCCGGAGAATTACCGCGATCTGGTTGTCCGTGTAGCAGGATATTCTGCATTCTTCATTGCGCTTTCGCCTGATACTCAAGATGATATAATCGCCAGAACTGAACAATCATTATAGCGGATCTATGGAAAAAATACTTTGCGGTGTCGACCTTGGAGGGACCAAGCTTTCGGTGGGATTAGTAAAGCCTGACGGAAGCATTCTCGATAAAATCATTGTATATGATCATGTCGGAAAGGATGAAGAGTCTATTGTTAATTATATAACACAACTGGTCCGACAGGTTATTTCAGCCAACAAACTCCAGGAATCAGATCTGGAAGGAATCGGGGTCGGATTTCCGGGGCATGTCCGCTACAGGGATGGATTTACGATAACCACTTCAAACCTCAAGGGTTTTAAAAACTTCCCCCTGCGTGATTCACTGAGCAAGAATTTCTCTGTTCCGGTGAGGCTTGATAATGATGCAAATGCCCAGGCATTCTGCGAATTCAAATTCGGGGCAGGAAGGGGTTATGATGATCTGATTTTTCT
>JBGPAF010000085.1:0-6460 GCA_041480535.1 Bacteroidia bacterium | reverse complement strand
TTCGAAAACATTTTGAACAATTCGACTATTTTTGTTGTTTGTTGTGCAAATTATGCTTTATATGAAAAAATATATTTATATTATTTTATTGTTAATCATTGTTGTATATGATTCAGCCGGACAGTCAAATTCCGGTGTCATAAAAGGGAGGGTGTTCAATTCAAAAACAAATGAAGGAGTACCATTTACAACAGTTCAGATATGGGGAACTACAATCGGAGCCGTAACAGATTATGATGGTAATTTCTCTTTCACCGGTATAAAACCAGGGTATATTGAACTGAGGGCATCATCTATCGGCTTCAAGCCATTTATTTCTTCCGCGATCCTTGTAACGAACAGCAACCAGGTCAATATCGAGATACCTCTGGAAGAGAATGCAATCGGGATAGGTGAGGTCGTTATTAAAGCTTCGCCATTTGTCAAAAAGGTTGAATCTCCGGTTTCTGTAAGAATAATAGGTATTGATGAAATTGAAAAGAATCCCGGTGGAAACAGGGATATTTCAAGGGTCATTCAGTCGTTTCCCGGTGTGGCCTCCACTCCTGCCTTCAGAAATGATGTCATTATAAGAGGCGGGGGACCAAATGAAAACAGGTTTTACATAGATAATGTCGAGATCCCATATCTTAATCACTTTTCAACTCAGGGAGCATCGGGAGGACCTATCGGCATATTGAATGTTGACTTTGTCCAGTCAGTTGATTTCATTTCGGGAGCCTTCCCTGCATCAAAAGGGAATGCCCTTAGTTCGATACTTAACTTTACTTTTATCGACGGGAACAAGGACAAGCTTAAATACCGGGCCACTGTGGGAGCTTCAGACCTCGGCCTTACAATTGATGGTCCGGCAGGAAAAAACGGTACTCTTCTTGTTTCAGCAAGAAGGTCATACTTACAATTCCTTTTCAATGCACTGGGACTCCCCTTTCTGCCGAATTACACGGATTTTCAGTTCAAATACAGGGTGCGGCTTGATGAACAAAACGAACTTACTGTAATCGGCCTTGGGGCAAAGGATGATTTCAGGTTAAACCTTAAAGCAAATGACACAGAATATCAACGATATATCCTTGACTATATTCCGGTACAGCAACAGTATAGCTACACTACAGGAATAGTCTATAAACACTTCAGGGAAAGTGGTTTTGATACCTGAGTACTAAGCCGTAATTATCTTAATAACTCACAGTATAAATATGCCGGTAATATTGAAGCCGATACAAATAAGGTGCTTGATTATTTATCAGGAGAGGGAGAGATCAAAACGCGGTTTGAAAGGACGATCATAGGAGACAAAGGGCTGAGAATAAGCTTTGGAGCAGGTTATGAATATGCTCATTATAGAAACTCCACTTTCAGGCTTATTTATACAGGACTGGGAGAAAAAGAAATCAACTACGATACTAATTTGAAGCTTGGCAAGTTCAACGCTTTCGGCCAGGTAAGCAAATCATACCTTGAAGAAAAGCTGAAGTTATCATTTGGCGTCCGCACCGACTTTAACACCTGGTCAAAATCGATGTCAAATCCTTTGACCCAGCTTTCCCCCAGGTTTTCTGCTTCATACTCCCTGACTGATAAATTGAATGTCAACTTTAATATGGGCCGTTATTTTCAGCTTCCTCCATACACTGCCCTTGGATATTCAAGCAATACAGGAGTTTTTCTGAACAAGGATAACAAACTGAAATACATCCAGTCCGACCATCTGGTTGCAGGACTTGAACTGATTCCCACAGAAAATATTCAGGTTACAATTGAAGGATTTTATAAGAATTATTCAAAATATCCATTTTCTGTAAAGGACCAGGTTCCGCTCTCAAGCAAAAGTGCCGGATACGGGATCTTCGGTGATGAAGAGCTTACTTCTGTTTCTGAAGGAAGGGCTTATGGAATTGAATTGCTGGGCCGGCTTAAGGAATTCAAGCAAACCAATCTTGTATTCTCCTATACTTTTGTAAGGAGTGAATTCAAGGATCTGAATTCGGTATGGATACCATCATCTTGGGATAACAGGCACCTGTTCAATATAACTGCCACAAGGAAGTTTAACCGGAACTGGGATCTGGGATTCAAGTGGAGATTCGTTGGAGGCGCCCCTTATACACCATATGACCTTGAGAAATCTGTACTTAAAGCGGCATGGGATCTCCAGGGACAGGGGTACATTGATTATTCCAGGTTTAATACTGAGCGGTTGAAAGCATTCCACCAGCTTGACCTTAGGATAGATAAGCAATTCTTTCTTAAAGGATGGTCACTGATGTTATATGCAGATGTTCAGAATGTGTATAACCATAAAGCTGACCAGCCTCCTATACTTGTAAGGCGATCAGATATCAGCGGGCTCCCGGTTACTGATCCGGCCGATCCGCTTAAATACTCTCTTAAATACCTTGACAGCGAATCAGGAACGGTTTTACCTACAATCGGAGTGATCATTGAATTTTAAATTATTAAGAGATGAACAGATTATTTATTATATCAGTCATATTTTTGACAGCTTCCTGTTCAACAGGCACATTGAAAACAAAAAACCAGGTTCCGGAAGAGAAGAATGCTTTTTCGACAAATATTACCGGGAAAGGTCAGGAAATTGTTATTGATCTCACAAAGGGGGAATCATTCTATTATCCACTTTTTGCAATCTGGTTTGAGGATATGGATGGAAAATATATCCAGACCCTGTATGTTGCAAAATCTGTTGCCACAGGAATCTTTGAATATGGGAAACAGGAAAATAGCAAATGGTCATGTCAGCCCGCACTTGTATATGAGGCAGTTATTGACCTGAAGTATTTAAAGGATTCGTATAAAATGAATGCTGTCGGGCACAGTCATTATTCAGATAAAACAGGGGAATTATTTACCGATCTCAGCACATTGACAACCGCTTTACAAATTGCGGATTTAATAATTGTTAAAGTAAGATAGATCAGATTTTTGTTTTTAGTAAATACAATGCAGCATAAAGACAAATATTTCGTCTTTATGCTGTTTTAATTGTTTTATAATAACATCCTGGTCTTTTAATAATTAATTGATTACAAAATGAAAAAACCATTTACTTATTGCAGGCTTACCGTTCTGATCCTTGCAATGATGCTATCCTCATGCACATACTCACAGTTATTCGATTCTGTGAAAGGCACAGGGATGTCAATAGACAGGGACTTCAATGTCACTGACTTCAAAGGTATTGATGTGTCGGGTGGTTTTGATGTAACACTTGTGCAGGGAAATACTGAATCTCTCACCCTGACTGCCCAGAAAAATTTATTTGACCATATCACAGTAGAAGTGTATAATGGCACTTTGAAAGTCTATACAAGGAATAATCTTATGGCAACGCAGCCAATGAAAGCCAGGATCACTTTTAAGAGTATAAGCAACCTTAAGGTTTCGGGAGGCGGCGATGTCACCAGTGAGACACCTGTTAATGTTGAGGCATTGGATGTATATATCAGCGGTGGCGGCGACTTCAGCTCCGTCATTAATTCAGAAGAACTGAAATGCCATATAAGTGGTGGTGGTGATGCGGAAATAGGAGGAAAAACAAAAAGTTATAATCTCGAAGTTTCGGGAGGGGGAAATATTAAATCAGCAGTAAATGCCAGTGTCATTTACTGCAGAATAGCCGGAGGCGGTGATCTGTATTTAAGGAATGAAGATAAGACATCTGAAGCGGACATTGATATTAATGGTGGTGGTAACATAGATATGAAAATAAATGCAGAAAAATTAAAATGTTCTGTAACAGGAGGTGGTGACGCTGACCTATATGGACAAGCTTCAGAATTTGAAATAACTATAAACGGCGGCGGAAACCTTAAAGCCAGGGACCTGTCAACTAACATTACATCATTTAATGTCAGCGGTGGATCGGACATTCATGTGAATGCATCAAAGGAACTTTCCGGCCATATTTCAGGCGGGGGTGATGTCTATTACTCTGGAAATCCCGAAAAGGTTTCCGTTGATGCCAGAGGCGGTTCAAAAGTACATAAAGAATAACCTTTTAGAAGAGAGTGAAGGGGAGCTGGCAAATTCAGTGGGTTAACATAATTGATTATTCTGCTGTGTTTGCCAGTTTTTATTTTGCATAACCAGTTAAGGTTGTGTTTCTTATTTGAGGTAATTTATCAAATAACAATAACTATCAAATAACAATAACTATTAATTATGATTAATTCTCAAATATGTATAACTATTAAATAAGAATTATTCTCCTTTGATAATAATTCTTATTTAATAATGATTCTATTTTAAGAATGGCTCTGTTCCATTTCTAATCCCAGCCGCTTCCTGCACCATACGGGACCACCATCCCATTTGCTTCTATGTCATGAATTTTACCGCCACTGATCTTGAATATTTCTCCTGCCTGTAAGTTAAATGGAGGGAATCTTTTGGGTATAGTATCAACGCCCGGGACTCCGATTATCTTAACAAACTGAACGTCTCCCTTATGCTGAAACATCGGAAATCCAAAGACCAGCCCAAGCTGTTAATCGATAATTGTCAGGCGTCTGGGCCATATGCGGGTGATATATGCGAGGTTCTGTGCATCGATCTGTTTTGCACAGCCGCAGGCATCGACTCTGGCTATCGCCAGCCGGAGCTGCTCCTCTTTTGATTCGCCAAAATCAGCTGGATCGGGCTGTTCGTTTGTTGTGGTTTGTGTGCCGTTCTCATGACGTACACAATCGTCGGCAAATGGAGCAATGCTGCTGTAATCCTGTTCAATTGCCTCGAAATAAAGATTCGCGATATCAAACATTCTGGAACGTGAATCCCGCTGATCGACAGGAACAGGTTCGATAAGTCCGGGACGGGGAGTTATGAGGTTTTTCATCCCCTTTTCACTGATCTGCCGGGCAATGACATGTTCAATTTCAGTAATTTGAGAATTTACCACTTTTAGCCGTAGTGACAGGATGATCGGCTTGTTATTTTCTTTCATCACGCCGTAGAATCCTACCTGGTTGCTTACAGGATCGATAACGTAGACTTTGAAAGTTGTCGGGGCTTCAGAAGCGCCAATCCATAATCCTTCACCGATTTTTTTTGCCTGAGTGTCTTCAGTAAACTTAACAGATGGCGACAATGGTAATCCTGAGGGGTCACCGGCTACCATGTCATTGAGATACTTATCTGCCAGCTCCTTTAAAAGTATCCGTTCTGAAGGTTTTTCGGATACACAGCTAAATAATAGTCCTGTACACGTAATGCAAGCCAAAAGTATACTTTTCATTGTGTGCGTAATTTGACAATAGGATTCAGATAAAAAAGGCAGGGCTTTAATTGTTCTGCCTTTTAATGTTATAAAGCATTATCGCTTTTTAAATACTTGCATTAAAGGTATCACCCTGATCAAAATCACCAGAGGTATATCCTTTACGGAACCATTCTTTACGCTGTTCAGCAGTTCCGTGAGTAAAAGCATCAGGAATTACGCGTCCCTGATATCGTTTCTGAAGGACATCATCGCCTACTGATGCTGCTGCATTCATAGCCTCTTCAATATCGCCGCTTTCAAGAGAGTTGTACATCTGTTGGTCGTAGTGAGCCCACATCCCTGCAAGAAAATCTGCCTGCAGTTCAAGCCGCACCAACAGCTGGTTTGAACTTGTCTCACTCATTCTTGATCTCTGACTGTTGACATCACTAAGTGTACCCAGCTGATTTTGTACATGATGTCCGATTTCGTGTGCAACTACATAGGCAATAGCAAAATCACCATATGCTCCGAATTTTGTTTTCAGCTCATCAAAAAAAGCAAGGTCAAGATATACTTTCTGATCACCCGGACAATAAAATGGTCCACTGGCACCGCTTGCATATCCGCATGCAGACTGAACCTGATCACTGAAAATAACCAGGGTAGGCATCTGGTAAGTCATGTTCGACTCCTGAAAAATCTTCGCCCATACATCTTCAGTCCCAGCAAGTACCTTGGAAACAAAAATCTTCATTGCTTCCTCTTCAGGTGAAGAGGTTACAGTACCTGATTCAGAAGTAGTTGTTGTTTCCTCCGCGTTGTTCAAAACTGAAGTCGGATCACCACCCAGAAGAAGAACAACAAGTGCTATTACTATTGTTCCGATGCCGCCTCCGACTGCCACTTTCCCACGTGTGCTCATTCCTCTTCGGTCCTCGACATTATCACTGGTTCGTCTGTCGTCAACTTTCATAATTCTTTAGTCTTAGTTTTTATTACTTAAATTACTTGTTACAAAGCTAAAAATTTAGCACAAAATCTGCAAACTGCTTTTAATAGTGCCAACCGTCACATAAAATATTTTCAAGGATAAAAGTATTAGAAGATTTATCAAAAAAATTTCCTATAGCGATAGATAGCAACGGATTTTGTGTATCAAGTATGGGGGTGGAAAAAATGTGGTCTGGTACAGAAATCGGGAACAGACTAGGAAAATCAGAATCTAAGAAAAAACTG
>JBGPAF010000084.1:0-6468 GCA_041480535.1 Bacteroidia bacterium | reverse complement strand
TGGATTGAATAAAATGTTTCTTTATTGGCATTGTATTCAAGAGTGCTGAACCTGTTGTCTTTAAACTGGCTTACCATCAATGCTTCATAAGACCATCGTGTTGGTATGATCTCCGCTATCAGCGGTACCTTGTCGACCCTGGAGATATTCCTGTTAAGCTTGTCAAATGGAAACATGGCTCCGCTCAAAACCATCATTGGAATGATCAGAAGGGGAATGACAATATAAATGGTGATCACCGAATTAAATGATGAAGAAATAATCAATCCTAACATATTGGCACAGAAAGCTGTTGTGAAGAGCGTCAGCCAGTAATTAAAGTACATGCCTCTGATTTCAAGGATCGGATTAGCGACGATAATGAAGAGAAAAGACTGCAACGCGGAAATTGCAACCAGCAATATAATTTTTG
Organism: Bacteroidia bacterium; assembly: GCA_041480535.1. Classification (GTDB taxonomy): domain Bacteria; phylum Bacteroidota; class Bacteroidia; order Bacteroidales; family VadinHA17; genus LD21. The sequence goes on along the minus strand of JBGPAF010000084.1, from coordinate 6,056 downwards.
CCAGGAGGTAACTGCTTCTGCTCAGGTTAAGGAATCGTTCCCTTTTAAGTATTTTCCTGTCATGAAAGATCTCTTCTGCACTAACTGTAAGCCCCAGGAACAATGCTACAATTATGCTCATGAAAATATAGATAGGGATATTTTCATTTTCGGAGAAGTAGTAGACATCTGAATTCGGATCAGGAATATACCTGATGATAAATGAAAGAATAAAAGCCAGTACAGGGGCTTCAAGCAAGGTAAGAAGAACATACTGGATGTTTGAGATCTTGCTGCTGAAATCTCTCGAAAGATAAAGAGCCATCTGCCTTAATCGTCCCGGTTTGTTGAGATTCTTGTCGGGAGCTTTGGTCACCTCATTAACTGGTTCCTCGGAGTTCAGGATTTTAAATCTGTCAGCCCATTGTTTAGGTTTGACTTTTCTTTTGTCGGTATAATTTCCAAACTCATCCACTACCTGCGCCTCAAGGATCTTGAAAATGATTTCAGGATTCATATTTCCGCAGGAGGGACATTCACCCTGACTGGCATTGATCTGGGAATCAATTGTTTTAAAATGGATGACCGAATCAACAGGATTGCCGTAATAAACCATATAGCCGCCCTGGTCCAGGATCAAAACCTTGTCAAACATTCTGAAAATATCAGAAGAGGGTTGATGAATAACTGTGAAGACCAGTTTCCCTTTCAGTGTGAGATCCCTGAGAAGGTCCATGATATTTTCAGAATCTTTTGATGAGAGGCCTGATGTCGGTTCATCAATGAACAGTATTAAAGGTTCACGGATAAGCTCCAGTGCTATATTAAGTCTTTTTCTTTGTCCACCGCTTATAATTTTGTTAAGTGGATTTCCGACTTTCAGGTCTTTCTTATCAATTAAATCCAATGATGTCAGCAATGTTTCAACAACCTCAACAATCTCTTCCTTTGACTTGTCGCCGAAACATTGGCAAGCTGCATAATAGAGGTTCTCAAAAACTGTGAGCTCCTCAATGAGAAGATCGTCCTGCGGTACGAAACCCATCACTCCCTCAAGCTCTTTCTTATCCCTGATAATGTCAAGACCGTTTAAACTGACACTTCCTGTTGAGGGTTCAAAAGTGCCGCTCATCAGATTGAGGAGTGTGGTTTTTCCGGAACCGCTTGCCCCAAGGATTCCGACCAGGTTTCCCTGTTCAGCAGAAAAGCTTACATTCACCAGCGTCCTTTGCCGGTTTTCGGGCCTGTAGCTTACCTTCTTCACAAAGAAGGTAAGCTTGTGAGTCAGGACTTCTGACAGAAATTTTGAATTGACGTCACTGTAATAAAAAGCATGCCTGTTCTGCGACCTCAATGAACTGCCTTTCGGGAATGTATAAATAATGTCGGACACTATTGGTATTCCGTTCAGGTATAAATGATCCTTCGAGGAATACTTGATAAAATAAAGATCAACACTGGCGATCCTTAAGATCATTATCGTTGTGTCGGAATATCCTTCATGCATCTTGTGGCATATCTCGCATACCGTTGTTCCGGGTCTGAGAACGAGAATAGCTGGATTATGAAGTTTCTCAGGTTCAGTGCTTCTGACAAATTGCTCTATTGCCGTAAACTCGTCGGGCAATATTCTGAACACTTCAGCAACAATGGATATTATGTTCAGCCTTTGAGGCGTAAACTTCTTGCTTGAATTAATAAGTTCGTACAAACGGATAAGCACCACTATCTTTTGTCCCTTGTTGAGCGTCCTGTTGATCTGTTTGCAGATATTTAATATTTTAACAGAATCCCTGACGGAAGGTGAATTATTTTCAAGGATTTCATCCACCTGTTTTGCTGAACCTGTAAGATCATCGAAAAAAAGAACATATTTGATCAAAGAGTTTGAACCAAGTTGTTTTTCAAGGAAATTTATTACATAATCACGTTCATTCCGAATGATCCCTCCATCCTGTTTAACAACAAGGGCAAACAGCTCCATCAAGGCTTTTAGGATCTCTTCACTCATTTTTCAGATGTGAATAAATGTTTTTCTGTAAAAACCAAAGCAGCAAAAATTTATTTCTTTTTCGCCGGTGGTTTGACAAAATTCCTTTGAATCCATCCCGGTACTATTGAGGCACCGATGATCAGGTATGGATAATAACTGATAATCCTCCAGATTATTGCGATGGCAAGGGCCAGGCTGCCGACGGAAGCTGGATCAGCTGGTATGGTATCAGAGATATAACGTCCAAGGATCAGTTCTGCGAAACCGCTGCCTCCAGGTGTAGGGCTGATGATCATCATTATCCAGGTAACAAGCTGCCTGGCAAATATCAGAAAATGGTCGTTTATTGTGAAGAAAGCAACCAGAATAGCATTTACTACCCAGTACCTTGATGTCCATGAGAGAAATGTTGCCGTGAAAGCTTTAATCCAGAATATAAAAGGCTTCCTTTTTAATTCATGTGAGCTTTCGACAATGTCATCACCTGCCTTAACAGCAGGCTCTTTCCAGCGTTTAAGCACAGGAAGCCTGAAAAACCAGAGTATGGTATTTTTAATCTTGACAGGATCAATAAAAAGCCCGTAACCAACAAAGAGCACCCATCCAAGGATTATCAAATATCCTGCAACTGCAACAAAAACCAGGTTATTCAATAAGGCAATGCCGGTTCCCTGAAGAGATGTTGTAAAAAGAATATCCCCTCCCACGATCAGGAGTATGATGGGAAACATTATTACAAAATAAAGCTCATCCAGAAATGATGTGGCAAGCACTATTGATGTACTTCGTCCGACTGATATACCTTCCTTATGTATGAACACCACTGCCACTGCAGTTCCACCGACTGTTGATGGTGTTATTGCCGAAGTGAATTCCCACAGCATTATTACCCTGAAAGCCTGCCGCCAGTTAAGATCGTTTTCCGACAGGATCTTTATTCTGATCATGTATCCCAGATCGCGCCCGATCATACAGCACCATGCTATAACCAGCCAGAAAACTGATCTCCAGGCGAAATTCAGCTGATTCAGGACATCCGTATCGATCTCCTTCAGGATAAACCATGCTACCACTGCAAGCCCGATCAGAATCGGGATAACAATTTTCCCCGGCTTTAACTTACTCACAAGCTTATAGTGGTTATCCTGAGTCATCAAAAAGTGATTTTTCGTGACCAAAGATGAGACAATTTTATTTAAATTCAATATATTTAGATACTGGTTTCTGGCAGTGGTTTGAAATCAAATAATATAATCCGTTTTTACCATGAATTCTATGAAGTACAATAATCGGAGTCTCCTTATTCTTTTAATGCTGTTATTAAGTTATGGTACTACAGGTCAGCCTGTTGGGAGGTCAGTGCAGAATTTTAACTCCGGCTGGAAATTTTATAAGGGTGATGTCCCGGAAGGACAGAAAAGTGACCTTGATGATTCTCAATGGCGTCTTCTTGATCTTCCTCACGACTGGAGCATTGAAGGGCCATTCAGTAAAGACAATTTCAGTTGTACTGCATATCTCCCAGGAGGTAAGGGGTGGTACAGGAAGACATTTACTGTTCCCGAAAATGAATCCGGGAGAAAGGTTTTTATATACTTTGAAGGAGTTTATAACAACAGCGAAGTATGGCTTAACGGGAATTTACTTGGCAGGCGGCCGAATGGTTATATATCAATCCAGTACGATCTGACTCCATTTATTAAATTCGGTGAGAAAAACCTTCTTGCTGTTAAAGTTGATCATTCTTTTTACGGTGATTCGCGTTGGTATACCGGTTCGGGTATCTACAGGAATGTCAAGCTGATAACAGAAGAGCCTGTCCACATTAAAAAATGGGGGATATATTGTAAAACTCCGGAAGTAACTTCTTCAAAAGCAATACTTTCAGCAGATATCGCTGTAATTAATGAAACCAATCACAATGTAAATGTGAAAGTGATAAGTACATTAATGTATGGGAATGAAACTGTCGCGAAAACGACAAAAAAAATTACTTTAGGGTCGAAAGAGGAAAATTCAGTTAACCAGGTCATTAATGTAATAAATCCAAAATTATGGGATATTGATGATCCAAACCTCTATTCGCTTGTTACAGAAGTCAGGGGCAGGGAACTGCTTGACAATACAGTAACAATGGTAGGTTTCCGGGATCTGAAATTTGATCCTGACAAAGGATTTTTTCTTAACGGCAAAAATCTTAAACTGAAAGGTATCTGCATGCATCACGATGCCGGCGTCCTGGGATCAGCAGTCCCTGAGGAAGAGATTGCACGCCGTCTCGATATTCTTAAAGAGATGGGATGCAACGCGATCCGTACCAGCCACAATCCATTTTCACCTGAATTTCTGGATCTTTGCGATTCAAAGGGATTTCTTGTGATTGGTGAAGCTTTTGATGAATGGGAGCTTCCCAAGAAAAAATGGCTTGCCGGCTGGAATGTCGGCACTCCGGGGAAAGAGGGCTATGCTGTGAATTTTAAAGAATGGGCAAAACAGGATCTTCGGGATTTCGTACTCAGGGACCGGAACCATCCTTCAATAATTATGTGGAGCATTGGCAATGAGGTTGATTATCCCAACGATCCATATACACATCCTGTTCTTAATACAGAGGCAAATCCCCAGACATGGGCAAAGTTCAGTGAAACATTACCGCATGCCAACAGACTGGGAGAAGTTGCCCGGGAGCTTGCTGCAGAGATAAAAGATCTGGATAAAACAAGACCTGTCACAGCCGGATTGGCATCTGTCTTAATGTCGAATGAAACAGGATATGCTGATGCGCTTGATGTTGCAGGATATAATTACCAGGAATCTTACTATGCGGCTGATCATATAAAATACCCGAAGAGGCCGCTTTACGGAAGCGAAAACGGCATGACGCTCGACATGTGGAACTACGTCGCGGATAACGATTATGTCATGGGTCAGTTTCTGTGGACCGGATATGAGTATCTTGGTGAGGCAGGCCGCTTTCCGGAACGTTCAAATACAGCAGGTGCTATTGACCTTGCCGGAAACAAAAAACCGGAATTCTTTTTCAGGCAGAGCCTCTGGAGCGACAAACCGATGGTTTTTATCGGGACTTCGGACAAATCTGTAAAAAGCGGACCTGATAATCTCTGGTCGCATAAAAGAGTGGAGCCTCTTTGGAATTGGAAGGATGGGAAGATCATAAGCGTCAGTGCATTTACAAACTGTGAGGAAGTTGAACTTTTCCTGAACAACCGTTCCCTCGGAAGCAAGAATATGGCAGATTTTCAGAACCGGACTATAACGTGGGATGTTCCGTTTGAAAAAGGAACATTAAGAGCTGAAGGAAAAAACAAAGGGAAGCCTGCGGCAGAATATGAGTTGAAAACAACAGGCGCTCCGGTTAAAATTATAGCTTCCTGCAATGAAAAATCACTGAAAGCTGATAAAAATGATCTTGCCCATGTTTTCGTAACTCTATGTGATGAAGCCGGGAATACTGTATATTCCGCTGAAAATGAAATAACCTGTGAGGTCGAAGGTCCTGTGCGCATTCTTGGCATGGAAGATTCAAATCCCTCAAATACCGAAGATTACAAGGACAACAAACAGCATGCCTATCACGGGGAATTGGTGATATATCTTCAGGCATTGGACAGATCAGGAACAGTCAGAATAAAACTGACATCTCCGGGATTAGAGCCATGCAGTACTGAATTGAATGTAATTGAATGACATACAAATGATATAATTTTGTTGTAGATACACGATGCATCGTGTATCTACAATTATTTCAATCTGATTATTGTTCCGGTTAACACACCCGTTTTTACCATTCAGCAACCTGTATTTCCCGTTCCGCACATTTTATTTTTATCCGGCATTTTTATGGTTTTCCTTTGAAACGGATTAATTACAAAACCATAAAAACATAAACGATGAAAAATAAATTATTCTCGGTTTTGGCAGGTACTTTAATTCTTTCTGGGATAATGATGCCTGCTGTATGTTACAGCCAGAATCAGAAAGCTGTAACAAAAAAATACCTGACAATGCTGCCGTCAGGCAAGCCTGAAAAAATCATGAGCAAATACAGGATGACTGCAGTTTA
>JBGPAF010000083.1:0-6486 GCA_041480535.1 Bacteroidia bacterium | reverse complement strand
GGAATAAATTGAGCTCATCCGAACCCTGAAGTTTCAGCTGATTGACATAGTTATTCAGATCATTATAGGTCATGGTCCCCACAAAGCCGGGACCCATAGACAGATCCTCAGGCTTGATGGTAAGGGCGGTATCTATCCGGTCACCCCGGGTAATTATGTCTTCCTTATCTTTGATTTCGCGCAAATAATAATTTACAACAACCCATTTGCTGGTTGCAGTGTCGTACCTTACAACATTGCCGGTCAGCTTAGACTCCAGTTTACCTGATTCATCAAATTTCTCTATTGTAAAGTTCCTGCCTGACTGGCTTATCGGATTAAAGGATTCCATGTAGATAAGAACGTTTTTATATACCTGCCTGTGGATATGAGTCACAGGAACCCTTCTGCTTGAGGACCTGTAATATTTATCTTCGAAATCGATCCGGTGCAGGTTGGCTTTTGGAATTACAAAGTTGGTGAGCAGAAAAGTGAAAACTGCGATAAACAACGATGATATAAAATAGGGCCACATCATCCTTCTGAAACTCATCCCGCTGTTAAGAATGGCAATGATCTCAGTGTTAGCAGCCATTTTTGAAGTAAAAAAGATAACAGAGATAAAAACAAAGAGTGGCGAAAAGAGAGTGGCAAAATATGGAATAAAATTTAAATAGTAATCGAAAATTATGGCTTTCACCGGGGCTTCCTTCTCCATAAAATTATCGATCTTCTCGGCGAAATCGAAAACAACTGCAATCGTCAGGATAAGCAGGAGGCAAAAGAAAAAAGTACCCAGGAATTTCCTGATGATGTAACGGTCAATGATTTTCGTTTTCAGCGAATCTACAGCCGTTCTGAAAGTTTTATTATCATTTGTTCTTTCCATCTTTTAAAATTGCCTTCTTCAATTTTTACCCTGGCTTCAGAGACCAGCCTCAGATAAAATGAAAGGTTATGAATACTGGCTATCTGAGAGCCGAGAATCTCGCCTGAAATGACAAGGTGCCTCAGGTATGCCTTTGAATAATAGAGGCTTACCACAGAAGGGCCAGAAGGGTCGATTGGGCTGAAGTCATCGATCCATCTTCGGTTCTTTATATTGATTATACCTTCACTTGTAAACAGCATGCCGTTCCGTCCGTTCCTGGTAGGCATAACGCAATCGAACATATCAATACCCCTTTCAATTGCTTCCAGTATATTGACAGGAGTGCCTACTCCCATCAGATAACGTGGTTTATCATCAGGAAGTATTTCGTTTACAATATCAATAATACGGTACATTTCATCGGCTGGTTCTCCGACAGATAACCCTCCGATAGCATTCCCGGCCATATTTATTGAAGCTGCTTTTTCAGCAGAAATTTTCCGAAGATCATCAAACGTACTTCCCTGGACGATAGGGAAAAGCAGCTGTTCGTAATTCCATAACGGTTCCGTTTCCTTATATCTGGAAACTGCCCTGTCGAGCCATTGATGAGTTAGTGCAACCGACTTTTCAGCATACCGGTGATCGCACGGAAAAGGTGCGCACTCATCCAGTGCCATCATGATATCTGCTCCTATTATCCGTTGTATATCAATAGTATTTTCAGGAGTGAAAACATGTCTGGATCCGTCGATATGCGATTTGAAAACCGCACCCTCTTCAGTCAGTTTCCGGTTGCCTGCAAGTGAAAAAACCTGGTAACCTCCGCTGTCAGTCAGGAGTGGCCTGCTCCAGTTCATGAATTTGTGAAGCCCGCCTGATGCTTTTAAAATACCGGTACCGGGCCGGAGATAAAGATGATATGTATTTCCAAGAATAATCTTTGCATTAATATCCTCAGTCAGATCCCTCTGGAGAATGCCTTTTACGGTTCCTGCAGTGCCTACAGGCATAAAGATCGGTGTAGGAATTTCACCATGAGCGGTTTCCAGCGTACCTGTCCTCGCCCTGGTTTCCTTATCCCTGCTCTTTACTTTAAACATAAAATCAGACTTTTCCGGATGCCAAAGGTAATTTATTCATCCGCCTGTTGAAAATTATGTCGATAATTTTTCTGGTCCTTCTGCCGTTTTTACGTAATGATTTGCCGAACCCTATATTTGCATTCAGATTATCTTAGTAATATTGCTGCCATATTTGGAAGTCAAATGATACTCCGTAACCATCCGTTTCTTCTGATTACATTGATCATATTCGGAATCTCCTTTTTAGTTCAGATCTTTTATTACCTTTTTTATTACCTCGCCCCGGCAATTTTCAGACATCCGGATGTTCCGGTTAAACAGGATCCGGTGTCGGTAATTATCTGCGCCAGGAACGAAGAGGAGAACCTCAGGAACTTCCTTCCTGCTGTACTGGAGCAGGATTACCCGGATTATGAAGTAATAGTTGTTAACGATTGTTCCGAGGATGATTCTTATAATATCCTTGGCGGGTACCTTACAAAATATCATCACCTGAACGTTTCAAATATCAGCAAGGATCCTAAATTTACCCATAATAAAAAGTTTGCGCAGTTTATAGGCATTAAAGCAGCAAAAAATGAGATATTGCTCTTTACCGACGCTGACTGCCGGCCCGAAAGCGATAAATGGCTTGGCAGGATGGCATCCCGTTTTGACAATAAAACTGATTTTGTTCTTGGTTATGGCGGGTATCTCAGCAAGAAAGGATTGTTGAACAGATATATAAGGTACGATTGCATGGTAATAGCTGTGCAATACCTGGGGATGGCCATCAGGGGAAACACATATATGGGCGTCGGACGCAATTTAGCTTACAGACGTTCGCTTTTTTTTGATAAAAAAGGATTCAACAGTCATACCCACCTGGTATCTGGAGATGATGATCTTTTTGTAAACTCAAACGCCTCAGAAAATAATGTTGCTGTTGAATTCAGAAAGGAATCACATACGCGTTCTCTTCCGGCTTCAGGGATCGAAGAGTTTTTCAGGCAGAAAAAAAGGCATCTCACAACAGCCAATCATTACAAGTTAAGGGACAAAATATTATTAATTGCCGAGCCTGCAACCAGGGTATTATTTTATACTGCATTTGCTGTATTACTGGCTAATCTTTTCCTATGGCCGTTCATTCTGGCCATTTTCGGTATCAGGATGATTACCCAGTTCACTGTTTTCACTTTAAATCAGAAAAAGCTTAATGAGCGTGGATTATTGCTCTTCCTGCAAATATTTGATATCCTGTCTCCGTTTATAAATGCTGTCATTTATATAGGTAGCCTGCGGCAAGGTACCGGAAATAACAGATGGAAGTAGGTAATGGTATATCGGATAAGGCCCGGAATGACCTGTTGCTTGTCGAATTGGCAAGAAACGGTAATGAAAAAGCATTTTCAAACCTGCTGAACCGTTACAGGGACTCGATATACTTTATGCTTCTTAAAATGGTAAACAATTCATCCGACGCTGAAGATCTGACAATTGAAGCATTTGGTAAAGCTTTCCGTAATCTCGACTCGTTCACTCCCGAATTCGCTTTCAGCACATGGCTGTTTAAGATCGCGACCAACAACTGTATCGATTTTATAAGGAAGAAACAGGTCTCTCCCACTCCGATCGATCAGCTGCAGGATGACATGGATAACCTTACAGTAAATATTCAGTCCGACCTTCCGGATCCAGAAGAAACCCTTATTAATGACCAGAAGATCGCTGTCCTGAGAGACATTGTAAGCCAGCTGAAGCCCCGCTACAGGAATCTGATTGAATTAAGATATTACAAAGAATACTCTTATGAAGAGATCGCTTCGGAGCTGAAACTGCCAATAGGAACCGTAAAAGCACAGCTTTATAGGGCAAAATCTCTCCTGTACAATATTTTTACTAAAACCGGGAACAGATAGTGATTGAAAATATCTTAAGATACTTCTCCGATCTTCCGGAATCCCAGATTAAACAGTTTTCAGCACTTAATGAGATCTATCAGCTGTGGAACAGCAGGATTAATTTAATTTCAAGAAAGGATTTTGACAATTTCTATATCCATCATGTTCTTCATTCGCTTGCTATTGCAAAATTTATTCAATTTGTTAAGGGTACCAGAATTCTAGATGTTGGCACTGGTGGAGGATTTCCAGGAATACCGCTGGCAATTATGTTCCCTGATTCTGATTTTTTTCTCCTCGATTCAATAGAGAAAAAAATAAGGGCTGTATCATCTGTCTCATCAGAGTTGGGTCTGGCAAATGTGACAGCTGTCAGGAAAAGAGCAGAGGAGGAAAAAAGAAAATTCGATTTTATTGTCAGCAGAGCTGTTACTGATTTTCCGGGCTTTGTTAGTCTGACCATGAAAAACATTGACCCTGAAAGCAAAAACAAAATAAAGAACGGAATAATTTATCTGAAGGGAGGCGACCTTTCAGGAGAGATGGGATCGCTAATAAATAAATCTATTATCATGGATATCAAAGAATTCTTTAGTGAACCATACTTTGAGACAAAGAAGATAGTCTATCTTGCTCTTTGATTTTTGTGAAAAATAATATGTCCGTTGCATTTATATAAAAAATAATTATCTTTGCGATCTCAAAATAAAACTGAACAGATAATTTAAAACCGGCGAATATGAAACAGACATTTCAGCCTTCAAGAAGAAAAAGAGCTAATAAGCATGGTTTCAGGGAAAGAATGTCCACATCAAATGGGAGAAGGGTCCTTGCTTCACGCAGGGCAAAAGGAAGGAAAAAGCTGACTGTTTCCCCTGAGCTGAAATTGAAATAATTAAAAGGTTTTATATCCCATATGAAGGTGCCTCCCGAAAAGGCACCTTTTTTTTCATTAGTTTTGCCCGACAATTAATCTGCAATGATAAACCTCAATGGGTACATTGACGATCCGGAGCTTCGGTTAATAGCTGATAAAGTTTCAGCAGGCAGACGGATCTCACCTGAAGAAGGCTTAATTCTTTATAACAAAGCCGGATTATCCTTGCTTGGTCTCCTGTCGGGTTTCGTAAGAAGAAAACATAATAACAATTATGCCTTTTTTAACAGGAACTTTCATATAGAGCCAACAAACAAGTGTGTTTACAATTGCCGCTTCTGTTCTTACCATAAACCCGCCGATGATCCTGAAAGCTGGGAATACAGCCAGGATGAAATGCTTGACATAGTAAAGAATTTTGATAATAAAGAGGTTACTGAAGTTCATATAGTCGGAGGGGTCCATCCCTCATATGATATTCATTATTACGGACAGCTTATCAGGAAGATTAAAGAGCACCGCCATGACATTCATGTTAAAGCATTTTCCGCTGTTGAACTCGACTATATGATAACAAAAACAGGTATCTCAATTAGTGAAGGGCTGGAACAGCTCAGGGAATATGGTCTGGATTCAATTCCGGGGGGAGGTGCTGAGATCTTCGATGAAGAGATCAGAAAGAAAACCTGTCCTGAAAAAACCACGGCAGAAAGATGGCTGGAGATCCATGCGACTGCACATAAACTTGGTATTTCTTCCAATGCCACAATGCTTTATGGTCACATTGAGAATTATGCTCACAGGATCGACCATATGTCAAAGATCCGTGACCTTCAGGACAAGACAGGCGGGTTCAATGCCTTTATTCCGCTGAAGTATAAAAAAGCTAACAATTCAATGTCATATCTTGGCGAGGTAAGCATGATTGAGGATCTTAAAAACTATGCGGTTTCCAGGATTTTTATTGACAATATCCCGCATATCAAGGCATACTGGCCGATGATCGGCAAAGAGATTGCCCAGTTAAGCCTGATGTTCGGAACTGATGACTTCGACGGGACCATTGATGATACCACAAGAATATATTCATTGGCGGGTGCTGAAGAAAAGAATCCGGAAATGTCAACTGACCAAATCTGCAGGCTGATCAGGGATGCCGGATTTGTACCGGTGGAACGGGATTCCCTTTATAATTTTATACATACCTTTGCGTTATAACTTAAGTTCGGACAGCGCTATGAGCATCAAAAATTTTATCTTCAGTAAAACATTTTTAAAGAGCCTTGGAATAGCTGCAGTAATTGTTGTAGGATCAATAATGGCGCTTCTGATCTGGCTGAATTTCTATACCAGGCATGGACAGAGCAGACCGGTTCCTGATTTTTTGGGACTTACAATGGATCAGACTGTTAATCTGGCAAAAAAAAGCAAGGTCAGATTTCAGATTATCGATTCCGTTTATACCGCCGAGGTACCGCGCGGCTGCATTGCGGAGCAGAATCCGAAGGCAGGATTTAAAATAAAAAAGTGGAGAAATATTATGCTCACCATAAATGCATTCAATCCTGAGATGGTCGCAATGCCTAATCTTGTCAATCTTCCCAAACGCCAGGCGATTGCACTTATTGAAAGTGCCGGGTTTGAAATAGGAACACCAAAATACGTTCCAGATATTTCTATTGATGTAGTCATTAAGCAGTTATATAACGGCAGGGAAATACTGGAAGGTGATTCAATTCAAAAAGGTTCAGTCATCGACCTTGTGCTCGGTAAAGGCCTCAGCAACCAGAG
>JBGPAF010000082.1:0-6488 GCA_041480535.1 Bacteroidia bacterium | reverse complement strand
TCTTCCATAAGAGCTTTCAGGCCATCTTCATCCTTTTCTGAGATCATCGTCCGGAAGAGTTTCATTTTTTCAATATAATTGTCCATCACCTCAATGATAAACCGGGAATTCTCAAGAAATATAGGAGCCCATGTCTCTCCGTTACTTTTGGCGAGACGAACCGTGCTTTCAAAACCTCCTCCAGCAAGAGTAAGGATATTCTGTTCTTCACGTTCTTTATCAAGAACACTAAGCGCAAGTGAAAAAGAGGTGATGTGCGAAATATGTGATACATAGGCAACATGGACATCGTGATCGCTGGAATTCATATAAATTTTTCTCATATTCAGGATATCGAGCATTTTTTCGATTACACCCAGAGCATCTTTATCACTCAGTTCAGGATCGCAGATTATTGCGTTCTTGTAATCGAAAAGCCTGCCGATCGCAGCCAGGGGGCCGGAGTATTCTGTGCCGGCCATCGGGTGCATTGCGACATATCGTCCCCTGTTCGGATGATTCTTTGATATTTTAGCGATTTTCTCCTTTGTCGATCCCATATCGGTCACAACCTTTGATGTTCCATTTATTCTGTCAAGTATTCCCGGCAGCATTTCACAGTTGGTATCAACGGGAGTGCTGAGAATTATCAGGTCACTCCTGTCAACAGCATTCTCAAGAGTATCCGTTTCATCAACCAGTCCGCATAGCTGTGCTATATTCCTGTGTTGAAGGTTTGAATCAACTCCTATTATCTTATCAGCAAATCCGCGTTTGCGGAGGTCTATCATCAGGGAGCCTCCTATAAGTCCTATGCCTACTACAGTTATTGTCATTCTGGTTATTGGTAATTGGTGATTAGTGATTGGTAATTGGTTATTGGTTATTGGTGATTGGTTATTGGTAACTTGAATAATTCCCCCTTGGAAGGGGGCTAGGGGGATGTATTTATTTTTTATAATTTACAATTTCAAATTTGCGATTCTTTTTTTAGCTTCTTTCAGCCTTTCATTATCAGCACATAAAGAGATACGTACATACCTTTCTCCCTGACTGCCGAAAATGAAACCGGGAGTAAGGAAAACATGAGCTTTATTCAGGATCTCCTCGACAAATATTTCGCAACTTTCGATTTTATCGGGCAAGCGTCCCCATACAAACAGGCCGGACTGGTCCTTGCTGAACCTGCACCCCAGGAGATCCATTATTGATTCAGAAGTTTTGCGACGCTCAATATATACTTCATTCACTTTGTCATACCACGTTTCGGGATTATTGAGGGCTTCTACGGCTGCCATCTGAAGCGGTAAAAACATACCTGAATCCATATTGCTTTTAACTTTCAGGATGTTAGTGATGTATTCTTTGTTACTTGCAGCCATTCCGATTCTCCAGCCAGCCATATTGTGTGATTTGCTCAGTGAATTGAGCTCAATAGCCGTTTCCATGGCACCATCAACAGCCATTATGCTGATATAATCCTTGTTGAGGATGAAACTGTATGGATTGTCGTTGCATAAAAGAATATTATGATCAAGAGAAAATGAAACCAGTTTTTTGAAAAGACCTATTGAAGCTTTTGCGCCGGTTGGCATGTTAGGGTAATTTGTCCACATTAGTTTTACTCTGTTAAGATCGCTTCTTTCAAGCGATTCAAGATCCGGGAGCCATCCATTTTTCTCAACCAGATCATAATACCTGACCTTTCCGCCGACCAGATTAGTCACTGAAGAGTATGTGGGATAACCAGGGTTTGGAATAAGGACCTCATCCCCCGGATTTATGAATGCCATGCTGATGTGCATAATACCCTCCTTGCTGCCCATAAGAGGAAGAATTTCATTGTCAGGATTAAGCCTGACATTGAAATATTTAAGGTACCAGTCGGAAAATGCTTTTCGCAAAGCAGGACTTCCGTTATAGCTCTGATAACCATGTACACCAGGTTTACGGGCTTCATCTGCCAGGCGCAGGATTGTATTTTCAGAAGGAGGCTGATCAGGGCTCCCTATGCCAAGGTTAATAATATCAGCACCAGCGCTTTTCATCTGGTCAATCTGCCGCAGTTTTTGAGAAAAATAGTATTCCTGGACAGAATTGGTACGATCAGCAGGTTTAACTTTCATAAAGCATATCTCCTTTATTATATACGCCAAGAATTTCTAAATTGCTCGTATATTTTTGAAGAACAGATTCGACCACTCCTATATCAGTGTTGTCAGGCAGTTCAAGATCAAGATAAAACATATATTCCCAATCGCCATTCAGTCTTGGAACAGACTGGATCTTGGAAAGATTTATCTTCATTTCAGCAAGTATCACCAGAACAGAGGCCAGCGAACCGGGTTTATGTCCTGTTGCAAAGCATATTGATACTTTATTCCCGTCTTTGTTTCCTTTTTCACTGCTTCCGACTACAAGGAATCTTGTATAATTCTTCTTGTAAGTTTCTATACCGGGTGCAATTATGTCGAGGCCATATATTTCAGCAGCATCAGTTGAAGCTATTGCCGCTATTTTCTTCAGCCTGCGCTCAGCGATGAGCTTTGCACTTCCGGCAGTATCATCCGATTCAACAAGTGTTATTTCGGGATACTGGTTCAGAAATGTCATACACTGGGCAAGTGCAATCGGATGAGATCTGATCTGCTTTATATCGCTGATTGTCTGACCCCGGAGAGCCATAAGGTTCTGCTTTACCCTGAGATTATGTTCGCCAAGCATTTTCAATCCTGATTCCCTTATAAGCGTATAGTTGTACAGGATACTTCCTGACCGGGCATTTTCAATTGCCATCATTGCAAGGTCAGCTTTCCCCTCTTTTACTGTATTCAGGGTCAGATCAAAAGTCGAGCAAGGTACAATTTCGATCTCGTCATAGCAAAAATATTGCCTTGCTGCCACTTCATGAAAACAACCCTTTTCTCCCTGTATTGCGATTTTCATCTTATGAATGTATTAATAAAAAAGGGCCCCTTTCATGGGACCCTTGCTTTCATATATAATTTCTTATTTGTATACAAAAATCCCCTTATCTCTTTTTAAAATAAAAAAAGAAGTAGAAATAAGAGTAGGTATATTTGTATACAATATTCATTTTTTCGGTTTGTAAGCTTACAAAAGTAATGCAATTATTAAAAAATACAAATAAATATTAAAAAATATTGCTGTTTACTGAAAATATCTAAGGATTTCCCTTATGGAGCTATGTGACTTCTCTGCGATCCCTGTGTAAGTTCTACCCACGTCGGGGATATCGAAAAAGTCTTTTTTAACCGCAAAGCACGCCAAGGTGTCGCAAAGTACGCAAAGTTATAACATTAGTATTTAGTTCTTTGCGATCTTTACGTGATCACTTTGCGACCTTTGCGGTTAATGGATTTATTTGTGGCGGTCATCAAGAACCTTTTCGATATCTGAGAAAGAGATTCCTTTAGCTTTTAGCAAGATAAGAAAATGAAATAGCAGGTCAGCGGCTTCGTTTTTGAATAAATCCTCATTATTATCTTTCGCCTCAATGACCAGTTCCACAGCCTCTTCACCGACTTTCTGTGCAACCTTGTTAATTCCTTTACGGAATATCTTATTAGTGTATGAATCCTGGACGTTATCATTAATCCTTTGATTAACAATCTGTTCAAGTTCATAAATAAATCCCCTGGAAGTTTCTTCTCCAAAACATGATTTTTTACCTGTATGGCAAACTGGTCCTGCCGGATTCACCTTGATCAGCAGGGCATCATTGTCACAGTCTGTTGTTATTTCTTTAACAATCAGAAAATTACCTGAAGTTTCACCTTTGGTCCAGAGACGGTTTTTGCTCCTGCTGAAAAATGTGACTTTACCTTCATCCCTGGTTTTACTATATGCTTCTTCATTCATGTACCCTACCATCAAAACCTGGAGGGTATTATTATCCTGAATTACTACCGGTACGAGACCATTGCCTTTTTTGAAATCAATTTCCATATTATTGAAACTATTATGCTCTTACATTAATTCCCCTTTGTACCAGGTACTCCTTAAGTTCAGGTATTGCAATCTCCCCATAATGAAAAATACTCGCCGCCAGGGCGGCACTACATGTAGTCTTTGCGAAGACCTCCATGAAGTGTTCCATTGTTCCTGCCCCGCCTGATGCAATGACAGGGATATTCAAAATTTCGCTAACCTCCCTGGTAATCCCGGTTGAAAATCCTGATTTTGTTCCGTCAGCATTCATTGAGGTGAGCAGTATCTCACCGGCGCCGTATCTTTCTGCTTTCAAAGCCCAGTCTACAGCTTTTACCCGCGTGGATGTAAGGCCAGCATCGACATACACAAACCACTCGTTGTTTATAAATCTAGTATCAATTGCAACAACCACGCACTGGCTTCCGAACTGTTTTGCAACCTTCGATATCAGCCCTGGATTCCTGAATGCAGATGTGTTGATACTGACCTTATCGGCACCGGCACTTATCAGAAGAGCTACATCATCAATTGTCTCAATACCTCCGCCGACCGTAAACGGAATATTTATTTCCGCTGCAATTCTCGTAACAAGATCCACAAAGGTTTTTCTTTTTTCAATTGTTGCTGTAATATCGAGGAACACCAGTTCATCGGCTCTCTGTCCGACATACTTTTTTGCCAGTTCAACAGGATCTCCGGCATCGCGGATATCAACAAAATTGACTCCTTTGACTGTCCGGCCGTCTTTTATATCCAGACACGGAATAATTCTTTTCTTTAACATAGCCGGCTAAGATCTTTTAATTTCAGAATACCTTCATACAAAGCTTTCCCAATAATAGCTCCCTCGCAGCCAATCAGTGATAATTCTTCAATATCCTTAATTGAAGTGATACCGCCACTGGCGATTAAGTTAAGACCTGGGATCTCAAGTATTTCTTTATACAGATCGACCGATGGTCCCTTGAGCATGCCATCTTTGTCAATATCAGTGCAGATAGCGTATTTTATACCCTTTGATCTGTAATCAGTAATAAATTTTATTATATCTGAATCCGAGCTTTCAGCCCATCCTTCAGTTACAATTTTACGGTTAACTGAGTCTGCTCCTAGCATGATTTTCTCCCGACCCCATTTTGAGAGCCATTCAAGGACGAGAGGCTGGCTGGCTACAGCCATGCTTCCGCAGGTGACCTGTCTGGCGCCACTGCTGAAAACAATATAAAGATCATCATCGGACCGGATACCACCACCGAAATCAATTTTCAGCGATGTTGCGGCAGCAATCTTCTCCAGAATTTTGTAATTAACTACACGTTTTTTCAGCGCTCCGTCAAGATCGACCAGATGGATATATTTGATTCCATTATCCTCAACCCGGCGCGCTACCTCAAGCGGATTCTCATTATAAATCTTTTTAGTGGAGAAATCCCCCTTTGTAAGCCTGACGCATTTGCCTTCAATAATATCAAGTGCAACAATTATTCTCATAGTTCCAGAAAGTTCTTCAGGATTGTCGCGCCAGTTTCAGCGGATTTCTCCGGGTGGAACTGGACAGCATAAAAGTTATCTCTGTGCATTGCTGCACTGAAGGGTAGAACATAGTCACAAATCGCTGAAGTATAATCAGTTATTTCAGCATAGAAACTATGAACATAATATAAGTCATCATCAGCTTTTATTCCTTTGAACAGAGTGCCTTTCAACGCTGAAAAATTGTTCCATCCCATATGCGGTACCTTGTCAAACGGAGGGAATCTCTTGACAACAGCATCAAAAACTCCAAGGCATTTTGTGGAACCTTCATCTGAAAAACTGCACATCAGATGCAATCCGAGACAAATTCCAAGAACCGGCTGTTTAAGTGAGACTATCATCTGGTCAAGTTTCCTCTCTTTCAGGTATTTCATTGCGCTGCCAGCCTGGCCTACACCAGGGATAATAATTTTGTCGGCTTTAAGGATATCATCTTCATTGTCAGTCACTAAGCTGTCGAATCCCAGACGATTAACTGCATTCCGGACAGATTGGATGTTCCCTGCATTATATTTTAAAATTGCTATCATAATGTGCCCTTGGTTGATGGCAGATTAAAGTTATCTGTCTTTCTTACAGCCATTTTGAGAGCTTTGGAAAATGCCTTGAAGACAGCTTCAATTTTATGATGGGCATTCTCGCCCTCAGCTTTAATATTCAGATTGCATTTTGCACTGTCTGAGAATGATTTGAAAAAGTGGAAGAAAAGTTCTGTTGGTATCTCGCCAACCTTTTCCCTTTTTAATTCAGCGTCCCAGATAAGCCATGGTCTTCCTCCAAAGTCAAGTGCAACCTCAGCGAGGCAGTCATCCATTGGCAGAACAAAGCTGTACCTTTCAATGCCTTTTTTCCCTCCGAGTGCTTTTAACATAGCTTCTCCGAGAGTTATCGCAATATCTTCAACGATATGATGTTCATCCACATCAAGATCACCGTTTGCCTTAATGTCAAGATCAATATTCCCGTGCCTCGCGATCTGTTCAAGCATGTGATCGAAGAAATCCAGTCCAGTCGAAATG
>JBGPAF010000081.1:0-6494 GCA_041480535.1 Bacteroidia bacterium | reverse complement strand
TTTTCACTTCATAAATACTATTATGGAATACCTATCTGACAGAATCAAATCTTTATCAGTTTCACAGACACTTGCGATGGCTCAGAAGAGCAGGGAATTAAAAGCTAAAGGTCTGGATATTATCAGTCTAAGCCTTGGGGAACCCGATTTTAATACTCCTGATTACATAAAAGAGGCAGCTAAAAAAGCTATAGATGATAATTACAGCAAGTATCCGCCCGTACCTGGTTATGATGATTTGAGGAATGTCATTTCGAAGAAATTCAAAGATGAAAACGGTATCAATTACACAAGCGATCAGATAGTTGTTTCAGCGGGAGGCAAGCATTCTCTAATCAATGTCATTCTGTCGATAATCAACCCGGGCGATGAAGTAATCATTCTTGCACCTTACTGGGTCAGCTATTATGATCAGATCATTCTTGCAGGAGGCAAGCCTGTTGTTGTTGAAGCAAAGCTTGAAAATGATTTCAAGATACGACCGGAGCAACTGAAATCGGCAATTTCAAAGAACACACGGCTTATCATTTTTAACTCGCCTTCAAATCCGACAGGTATGGTTTATACCGGGGATGAGATGGAAAAGATAGCCAGGATTGTCGAAAAGCATGAAGGGCTTTTTATTATCTCTGATGAGATCTATGAACATATTATTTTTGAAGGCAGACATGTAAGCATGGCGTCTTTCGGGTTTATTTACGACCGGGTTATTACAGTAAATGGTGTCTCAAAGGGATATGCAATGACGGGGTGGAGGATAGGATATATCGGAGCACCTCTCTGGATCGCAAAAGCCTGTAATAAGTTACAGGGGCAATTCACCTCGGGTGTGTGTTCAATAGCTCAAAGGGCTGCCCTTGCTGCTATATCGGGAGGAGATGACTCAAGGCAGATCATGAAGGAGGCATTTCTTCGCCGGCGTGATCTCATATGTGGACTCCTGAAAGAAGTCAAAGGATTGAAAATCAGAGTTCCCCAAGGTGCTTTTTATGTGATGCCAGATATATCTTATTACCTTGGGAAGTCTGACGGAAATACCAGGATCGACAATTCAGATGATCTTGCCTTATATCTGCTCGATAAAGCTCAGGTCGCAGTTGTTGGCGGTGATGCTTTCGGCGCACCCAATTGTATTAGGATCTCCTATGCAAATTCAGATGAACTGCTTGTTGAAGCGGTAAAGAGGATTAAAACAGCATTGGAATTACTGAATTAGAATTAGTAAGGGCGTTGTATGCAACGCCCCTACCATATTTGCAAAGGTCAGTATTTGTTATACGAAACTGTCTCCTCCTTCGGTTTACGTTTCTTTTGCCTGTAATCACTCTGTGAATATCCAAGGGTGATTATCAGCTCAACTCTTTTAGAGGCTGGAATATCGAGGATCTTTCTGATCTGTTTCTCATCAAACCAGCCTATTATGCATGAACCAATACCTTCAGCTGCTGCCTGGAGACATATATTAGCTGAAGCAATTCCGATATCAATATGAGAATAGTCCTTATCTTTTATTCTTCCTCCGATCTTTGAAGAGAGGTTTGGCTTTTCCCTTACAATTACAATCAGCGCCGGAGCCTGGCCGACAAAATGATTCATTCCAGTTAACCTTTCTGTTGTAGCTTCAGATAACTTTTGTCTTAATGAAGGATCTGTCACCACAACAAATTTCCATGGCTGGGCATTACATGCTGACGGGGCCATTCTGCCAGCCTCAATTATTCTTTCAAGCTTATCCTCTTCAACCGGCTTATCGCTGTACTTTCTGTCGCTCTGCCGCCTGAGGATAAGCTCAAGCATCTCCTTTGCCTCGATCATCAATTAATAATTTTCGGCTTTTATTTCGAAATAACTCATCGGATGCAGTCAGGCAGGACAGTTCTTAAGAGGTTTCGTGCCGAAGTGTATGTAACCGCATTTCCTGCAGTACCAGAATACTTTTCCTTCGCGTTCAAAAACCCGGTCTTTCATTACATTCTCGAGAAGTTTCCTGTACCTGTCTTCATGTCCTTTTTCAGCGGAAGCTATAGCTTTGAATGCTGTTGAGATATTACTAAAACCTTCATCTGCAGCTACTTGAGCAAAGGCAGGATAGAGGTCGTTCCACTCTTCATGTTCTCCGTCAGCTGCGGCACTCAGATTTTCTTTTGTTGAACCTGTTTTACCGGCCGGGTAAGAGGCTGTTATTTCAACCATCCCGCCTTCGAGAAAACTAAAAAACCTTTTTGCATGCTGCTGCTCCTGCACTGCTGTTTCAAGAAATATTGCGGCAATCTGTTCATATCCCTCTTCCTTGGCAACTTTAGAAGCAAATTCATATCTGTTCTTCGCCTGTGATTCCCCTGCAAATGCCTTCAAAAGATTCTGTTCTGTTCTGGTTCCTTTCAAACTCTTTTCCATATTATTTGTTTTAGTGTTTTATAAAAGAAATTTTAATTAATTAGTACGGAATTTAATTCTGGCAAAATTATATATCTTTATTTTTAATTTTACCTGTTTTTACGAAATTTATTAACCTTAATTAAAAAAGAAAATGGGAATATTATTAGTTATTCTTGCTATCATCGCCGTTCTGGTACTGATGGCAATTTCGCTTTATAACAGGCTCGTTAAGCTGAGAAATAACAGGGAACAGGCTTTTGCAGATGTTGATGTTCAGCTTAAACAGAGGCATGATCTGATTCCGGCGCTTGTCGAAGCTGTAAAGGGCTATATGGGACATGAAAGAGGTGTGCTTACCGAAATCACCGAAGCTCGTGCCAACGCAATGAAAGCAACGAGTATCAATGAGAAGATTGCCGCAGAAACCAGGCTGTCAAACGCTCTTGATGGATTGAAGGTATCCGTCGAAGCTTATCCTGATCTGAAAGCCAGCCAGAACTTCCTTGATCTTCAGAATGAAATTTCAGATGTGGAGAACAAGATTGCTGCTGCACGCAGATTCTTTAACTCAGCAACAAAAGAGCTGAACGTTGCAACAGAAATGTTCCCGTCGAACCTGATAGCAACCCTGTTCAACTTCAAGCGCGAACCTATGTTCGATCTTGGAGAAAAGCGTGCCACAATCGAAGAACCACCCGAGATCAAGTTCAAGTAAAATGAAGTACTTCGGACTGCAAAGCCAGATAAGGAAAAACAATGCAAACTCAGTGTTTCTCCTGATATTGTTTCCTTTGGTTTTTTTTGGCCTTACCTGGCTTTTCTTCTTCTTTACATCAACCGGGCTTGAACGTGAGCAGTTAGGTATAATTGATGTGAACCGCTCCTTTCTTTCAACAATTCCATGGATCACAATAGGTGTAATTATATGGTTTGTAATCGCATGGTTTTCGCATACTGCCTTAATCAACTCAGCCACTAATTCAAAACCACTTGAAAGAAGTGAGAACAAAAGAGTCTATAACTTTGTTGAAAATCTCTGTATTTCAACAGGGATGCCGATGCCGCAGATTAACATTATAGAGGATGACTCCTTAAATGCATTCGCAAGCGGTATTAATTCAAAGACTTATTCAGTCTCCCTTTCACGCGGAATTATAGACAAACTCGAGGATGATGAGCTTGAAGCTGTGATTGCTCATGAACTTACTCATATCAGGAACCGTGATGTCAGGCTACTTATCATTTCAATAGTATTCGTAGGGATCTTCGGATTCATAACTGAGATGTTATTCAGAACGATGAGATTCGGGAGTATCGGAAGGGGGAAAAAAGAGGGCGCAGGTATTTTTGTTGCACTTCTCCTGGCATTGGTCGGATACCTTCTGGCTTCACTGTTCAGGTTTGCATTGTCAAGGAAACGCGAATATCTGGCAGATGCTGGTTCTGCAGAGCTTACAAGAAGGCCGCTTTCCCTTGCTTCAGCCCTGAGAAAAGTATCTGCTGATCCGACTATAGAAGCTGTAAAACGGAAAGATGTGGCACAGATGTTTATTGAGAATCCGCAGGAGACTGAAGAAAAAGGCTCATTTTCATTTGCAAACCTGTTTGCAACACATCCTCCGATAGAAAAAAGGATTAAGCTGCTGGAACAGTATTGATATTATTTTTTTTTCTTAAAGAGTTTTGATTCTTCTCCTTTTAAAAGCCTTCTTATGTTTTTTCTGTGAGTTACAATAAGCGCTGCTGCAACAACAACAGAGAATACTTTTAAGAATACAGATGGCGTATCGAAGAAGAGGAACAGAAAGACAGGAAATGCTACTCCTGCACTCATTGATGAGAGTGAAACATACCCTGAAACGATCAGAACAAGCAAGAACACTCCCAGGCACGATATGGTTACCAGCGGGTGAATAGCGAGCAGAACGCCAAAAATAGTTGCTACGCCTTTACCTCCCCTGAAACCCGCAAACACCGGAAATATATGGCCAAGTACAGCAGCTATTCCGGCAAGTATTTGTAAATTGGTTAATTGAGCAGTGTCCTGACCTGCCAGGTGAAAAAATACCGGAAGCATTGCGGCAAACCATCCTTTAAGAACATCAATAAGCAGAACCGGCACGCCGGTTTTCCATCCAAGCACTCTTATCACATTTGTGGCACCTGCATTACCGCTTCCATGCTCCCTGACATCAATGTTGTGAAATATTTTTCCTGTCCAGACAGCAGTCGCTACTGATCCCAGTAAATATGACAATACCAAAGTAAGCAGTAATTGTAAAATACTCATTTAATAATCTTATTATCAGATCTTTGGTCCAAATTCTGCAAGTGCTGCAGTCTCTTCATTTGAGGCAAACTTGCTGAAGTTATTTATGAATTTCAGAGCAAGGTCAGTTGCAGCAATATGCCATTTTACGGGCGAATCCCATGCACGGCTTGGGTCAAGAAGATTGCTTCTGATTCCGTCAATTTTATCAGGAATGCTTAAATTGAAAACAGGAAGAGTGCTGAATTCATATTTTTTTATTGAATCGTTGAGGATTGAGTTTATGATCAGCCGTGTAGTGGGAAGGTCGATCCTGCTGCCCGTATTATAGGGACCTCCAGTCCATCCTGTATTTACGAGCCACGCTTCAGCATTGTGAAGTATCATTTTCCTTGTCAGCTCATTTGCATAAATGATAGGGTCAAGCATCAGGAATGCAGCGCCAAAACATGCTGAAAATGAGGGAACAGGTTCAACAATTCCTCTTTCAGTTCCTGCCACTTTAGCTGTGTAACCGCTTAGAAAATAGTATCTTGTCTGCTCTTCAGTCAGACGGCTGACAGGCGGTAGAACACCGAATGTATCTGCAGAAAGGAATATTACCTTTTTTGCATGGCCGGCTTTTGAAACAGGTTTTATAATATTATTTATATGATATATGGGGTAGGAGACTCTGGTGTTCTCAGTTTTTGAATCGTCATCAAAATCAATAGTCCCGTCTGAAAGAACTACAAGGTTTTCGAGCAGGGCGTCACGCCGGATGGCATCGTATATGTCAGGTTCATTTTTCCGGCTGAGTTTAATACACTTGGCATAGCAGCCTCCTTCAAAATTGAATATGCCGTCATCGTCCCATCCGTGCTCATCATCACCGACCAGAGCCCTGTCGGGATCGATCGAAAGAGTTGTCTTACCTGTTCCAGAAAGCCCGAAGAATATAGCTACATCTCCTTCTTTGCCGACATTGGCTGAACAGTGCATTGAAGCTATTCCTTTCAGCGGCAGATAATAATTCATAACAGAAAATATTCCTTTCTTCATTTCACCGCCGTACCATGTTCCTCCAATCACAGCCATCCCTGCGGCCAGGTTGAACAGCACAAAGTTTTCTGAATTAAGTCCCTGTTTTTTCCAATCCGGATTAGTGGTTTTTGAAGCGTTAAGAACCACAAACTGCGGAGTAAACTCTTCATGCTCTGCAGGTTCAGGTCTGATAAACATGTTCTTCACAAAGTGAGCCTGCCAGGCAACCTCAAGTATAAATCTGACAGCCAGACGGGTATTATTATTTGCTCCGCTGAAGCAATCCACTACAAATAGCCTCTTCCCTGAAAGCTGTTTCGCAGCAAGATTTTTGCAGTGTTCCCAGATTTCGTTTGATATCGGTTTATTATCGGAGACTTTTGCTTTTTCTGACTTCCACCATATAATATCTTTTGTAGTGTCGTCAAGCACGACATATTTGTCATTAGGCGAACGGCCGGTAAATATTCCGGTATCTACTGATACGGCCCCTGACCGGGTGATAATGCCTTTTTCAAAACCGGTTAATCCCGGTTTGGTTTCTTCAGCAAAAAGAAGATTAAAGGATGGATTATAAATAATTTCATTTACGTCTTCAATTCCGCTGGTGTCGTAGCATCTGGTCTTTATGCCCGTGCAGTAGCCGGGAGTAAAATCACTTAAGCCGAGCTCTAAAGCAAACTGGTCGGCAATGCAGCGGCCGTGGCCGTCGTAGAGAGTGGAACATTCTTTGTAATTTTTGTTGTTGAATGCTTTTTCGATGACTGTAACTCTTTCGTCAAGCAAGTCGACCTTCCCATCAGTTTTTTCGGTACATTTCTTA
>JBGPAF010000080.1:0-6562 GCA_041480535.1 Bacteroidia bacterium | reverse complement strand
CTACAGAGGGTGTTGTTCTCTCAAGAGTAACCTCAAATGGCAAACTTGGCGCTATGATAGTTCTGAACAGCGAAACAGATTTCGTTGCAAAAAATGCGGAATTCATTTCTCTCGCAAACAAAATACTAGATCTTGCACTTTCAAAAAACCCGGCAAATCTTGATGAGCTTAAGGCTCTGCAGGTGGAGAATACATCAGTTGGTGATAAGGTGATTGAATTTATCGGGATTATAGGTGAAAAACTCAACCTTGCATATTATGAAAAGGTTGAAGCTCCTCATGTACAGGCTTATATTCACGCCGGAAACAAGCTTGCCACACTTGTCGGCTTTTCAAAAGCAGGTTCCAATGTCCAGATTTACAAGGATGTTGCTATGCAGGTTGCTGCCATGAACCCGGTTGCCATAGATAAGGAAGATGTCCCGGAGAAAATAATTGCCCAGGAGTTAGAAATAGGCAAAGAGCAGGCAAAGCGGGATGGCAAACCTGAAAAGATGCTTGAAAAGATAGCACAGGGAAAGCTTGGTAAATTTTACAGGGAGAGCACCCTGCTGAACCAGGAGTTTGTCAAGGATAATAAGATGAGCATAAGGCAGTACCTTCAGGCTGCTGATAAAGAATTAATGGTGACCGCTTTCAAACGGTACACCCTGAATCTTTAGCATAAGGTTCATATTTCAATATTAAGGTGGCGCCCTCAGGCGCCATTTTTTGTTTATTTTTTTATTAAATTCGTCATTTTGATCGCATTCTGAAATTGGAAGGTATTATAAAATCAATATAAGAAATCAGTTTCCCCATGAAATATACCAGAATTTTACTGAAGCTTAGCGGTGAATCGCTGTCGGACGACGGGAACCATGGAATCAGCAATCTGGTTCTGGAAGAATATGCAAAACAGGTCACCGACATCGTAACAAAAGGATGTGAAGTGGCAATCGTGATCGGAGGCGGGAATATCTTCCGCGGCCTCAGCGGAACAGAATCGGGATTCGACCGTGTCAAAGGCGACCAGATGGGCATGCTGGCAACAGTGATAAACAGTCTGGCTTTTGAGAGCGCAATAAAAAAACTGGGCAGTAAAGCGAAGGTATTCACATCAATAAGGATGGAGCCGGTTGGAGAGCTTTATAACAGGGACAAGGTTACAGACGCATTGAAAGACGGCATTATTTGTATCCTTTCAGGAGGTACAGGAAATCCGTTCTTTACAACCGATACTGCTGCCGCGCTGAGGGCTGTTGAAATAGGAGCCGACGTTCTGCTGAAAGGAACCAGGGTTGATGGAGTTTATACTGCAGACCCCGAAAAAGATCCTGATGCCAGAAAATTTGATAATATTTCTTTTGAAGAGGTAATTGACAGAAGGCTCAAAGTAATGGACTCTACAGCATTTACAATGTGCCGCGAGAACAATATGCCGGTCATCGTATTCGATATGAACAAAACCGGAAACCTGATGAAAGTTGTAAAAGGGACAGAAATCGGAACACTCATTTGTAACTGAAAGAACAATTTTTTCATTCTATTTTTATTATTTTTGTTATATTGTGACTATTTGAAAGCCTATCAGTAGTGTTGCCGGAAAGAATTATTAAGCAAATCTAACCTAAGCCCTGACATATGAACGAAGAAGTTGAACTCGTTATCGAAGAAACCAAAGACAGGATGCAGAAAGCCCTGGAACATCTTGAACATGAACTTGCCAGGCTTCGTGCAGGTAGAGCCACTCCAGTACTCCTCGATGGAATTACAGTTGATTACTATGGAGTAAACTCACCTTTAGCCCAGGTTTCAAATATTAATACTCCCGATCCCAAAACTATTCTTATCCAGCCCTGGGAAAAGAATATGCTTGGAACAATTGAAAAAGCAATAATGGCTGCCAATATCGGTCTCACTCCGGTAAATAACGGTGAAGTTATCCGGATCAACATTCCTCCGCTCACTGAAGAGAGAAGGCACCAGCTTGTCAAACAGGTGAGGAATGAGAGTGAAACCGCCAAGATCAGTCTCCGGAATGCACGCAAATGGGCCAACGATGAACTTAAAAGGATGCAAAAGGACGGGCTTCCTGAAGATATTGAAAAGGATGCCACCGAAAGGATCCAGGAGATGACACATGATTACTCAGCCAAAGTCGATAAGGTCATGGCGACGAAGGAGAAGGATGTGATGACAGTCTAATATAATTGGGATCTCAATCCAAACTTCTTTGTTTATCAATATCTGACCCCCCGGAGTCCTGAAGTGCAGTTCCTGCAGATATCAATTTTTTTTCTTCCGGTCAGAATCTTTTTCCGGAATTCAGTGTAACGCTGACCGTTCCATATTGAAATGAATGACTCATTATTCAGATCTCCCATCACATATTCTGCATCTTTATCAAAACAGCAGGGGATGACTTTCCCATCCCAGGTAATTACCGGATTAAAAAAGAGCCTCATGCACCTGTCAGGCAATGAACTCTTAATGATATAACTGCCATCAGATTCCTTATATCGCCGGAATCTCATGTCGTCAGGCATCCATTTTCCTGCATCACTGTCACAAATTACCTGCATTGATTTAAGCCTGAGACGGGCGCCGGCTTCTTTTGCAAAACGCGCAGCTTCCGGAATCTGATGTTCATTATGTTTGTTTACAAGAAACTGAATCTCAAGTTTCAGAGAAGAATTATACCTTACTATTGCAGCTGCAACATTTCTTATCCCAGTAACCACTTTTCCAAAATCCCCGTTCCGCCTGTATTCAGAGTAAGTCTTCTGATCCATCCCGTCAAGTGACACAATAAGCTTTCCCAAACCCGACACTGCAAGCTTTTCTGAATTTTCCTCACTCAGGAAATGACCGTTGGTGGAAACGATTGTATTTTTATTCCAGTTAAGGCCGGTAAATGAAAAAAACTGAGGATGCATCATTGGCTCACCCTGGAAATAAAGACTTACGCAGTACAGGTAAGGGCGGAGTTCAGAAGAAATTTTTTTATACAGTTCTATATCCATGAATCCACGCTCTCTTTTCATAATCTCAGAACCCGATGCACATTCAGGGCACCTGAGATTGCATTTATTTGTGAGCTCTGCCGTTATTGAAACTGGCATTCCGCTGATGAAAGGTTTCCGGGTAAGCGAACTCACCAGGTATGAATATCCTGACTGTATGGCATTCACCGGCTTAACAAACCTCCTGATCATGTGTTTATCTGAAATAATGCAGTAAGATAGAAAAATATTCTGCCTGTGGTATAGGGTAGGACAAGTCTTATCTGGTCATAGCACTGAAAAGAGAATAACAAACTTTTGTAAAGAGTTTAAATAAATGTTAACTTAAAAATTTTATGCCATGAAAACAGTCAGAAATCTTTCGCTAGTTGCACTGCTTTTATTGTCAGCTTTTACAGCTCAGACGATTTACGCAGGCACTGCACCTGAAAGGAAAAAGAATGACCAGCAGACCCTGCTTACTTTCAAAGGGAAGGTCATTGATGCTGAGACGGGAAACCCGCTCATATTCGCTTCAGTTGCAGTAAAGGAAACCAATGTTGCCACCATTACAAATATCGATGGTGAGTTCGTTATCAAGATCGCTGAGACTCAGACATCCAGAAACCTTGAGGTAACGTACCTCGGATATAAAAATAAGGTGGTTCCCCTTACTGATCTAAGGGTGGATGGATACAAGAATGTGATCTCATTGACAACAGCCCCGATCCCGATAAGAGAAATAGTTGTCAAGCCTGTCGATCCTGAAGCAATAGTCAGGAATGCTATCAGCCGGATAGGCAAGAACTATATCGATGAACCCAACCTTATGACAGCATTCTACCGTGAAACGATCCGTAAAAACAGGACTTATGTCTCTATCGGCGAGGCTGTAGTTGAGATATTCAAAGCACCTTATAATAGCGATCTTCGTTTTGATGGTGCCAGGATCTATAAAGGAAGAAAAGGTTCTGATGTTGAAAAAATGGACACTGTCCTTTTCAAACTGCAGGGAGGACCTGTAAGCGTTTTGCAGCTTGATCTGGCTAAGAATACTGAATCGGTGCTGACAATGGATGCCATGAAGTATTATGACTATTCATTATCGTCAGTTGTTGAAATAGACGACCGGCCGCACTTTGTGATAACTTTCAAGCAGAAACCATCTGTTGATATGCCATTGTTCATGGGAACTCTTTATATTGAAACAAGCACTTATGCAATAACCGAAGCCGAGTTTGGATTCAATATGGAAGACAAAGATGCAGTGTCGTCGATCTTTATCAAGAAGAAACCGCTTGGAATGCAGGTAACTCCCGAAATTGCAACATACAGGGTAAAATACCGTGAACAGGATAGCAAGTGGTATTTCGCCTATTCCAGAGCCGAAGTCAAGTTTAAAGTAAACTGGAAGAAGAGACTTTTCAATACTTACTACACAACCATGTCAGAAATTGCAATTACTGACCGGACAAACGAAGAAGTGATTAAATTTGCAGGGAAAGAGAAACTTAGATACAATGACATTTTTTCTGACCAGGTTGAAGCTTTTACCGATCCTGAATTCTGGGGAGATTACAACGTTATCGAGCCCGACCAGAGTATCGAATCGGCTATCCGCCGCCTGAGCAGAAAGCTTAAGTTCAGTGACAGGAAAGAATAACGGGAAATCAATCTATGCTCAGGGATACTGAAATAGTAAGGAGGATCAGACAAGGTGATGCAGGGCAGTTCGAGTCGCTTTTCAGATCCTCCTATGTTTCCCTGGTAAGATATGCAAAGACACTGATCAGAGATCACGATACAGCTGAGGAGATCGTTCAGGATCTGTTCTTCAGGCTTTGGAAAGATAAAGAAAAACTGTACATTGAAAGTTCTTTGAATGGGTACCTTTACAGGGCAGTACATAACCGCTGCCTGCATTATATCGACCATAACAGGGTTGTCGAAAAGTATGCTCAGGAAATGGCAGTCATGACACAGGAAAGCAACGAGACTCCAAGCGACATACTTCATTACAGGGAGCTTCAGGCAAGAATAGCAAGCATTCTTGAAAGACTCCCGGAAAAATGTGGAAGGATATTTTGTATGAGCAGGTTTGAAGGATTGAAATACTCTGAGATCGCTGAGAAACTGTCGGTTTCAATAAAAACGGTCGAAGCCAATATGGGAAGGGCACTTAAAGAATTCAGAAAAGCACTTGCAGAACAATGAAAGAGATGAATAAAATAGAAAAATATACTGATAAGGAGTGGGAAGAACTTTCGTCGCTTCTGTCAGATGAACAGAACGACAACAAAGATCTGCTCAGCCGTTTTATGGCTGAAGACAGTCATAATACAATTAAAAACTGGAAAGAGCTCAGAGACATGAATAGCGAGAAAGAAATAAATGTAGATAAAGCCTGGAACAATCTATACTCCAGGCTTAGTGAAAACGGATTGATGACAGAGACACCTGTTATAAGGAGAAGTTTAATAAGAAACACATATTTCAGGGTTGCCGCAACAGTGCTTATATTGCTGGGTATCGGATCTGTAATGATCTATCTGAACGACAAGGGTGTCCTTAGCCGGAAGACCACAGTGGCAACAACTGAAAATCAGAAGAATCTTCAGGTTACTCTGCCCGATGGAAGCAATGTAATCCTTAACCGGAATACAAGGTTGACCTACTGGGAAAACTTCGGCAGGAACGGAAGAAATGTGGCTCTTTCAGGAGAAGCATTTTTTGAAATTACACCAGATAAGGAAAATCCTTTTACAATTGATGCAGGAAAAGCCAGGGTAAAAGTCGTGGGGACCTCATTCAATGTAAATACTAATAACGCTGATTCTGCCGTGGAGGTATTCGTAAAAACCGGTACAGTAATGGTTTCGGATAATGAAGGTACGAGTAGTCTGACACTTGATCCGGGATATATCGGTACAATGAATTCCGGATCTTCAGATAAATTTTTGAATAATGATCCGAACTACATGGCATGGAACAATGGTGTCCTTATATATGACAGGCAAACACTTGATGTGGTTTTCAGAGATCTTAAAAAAGTCTATAATATGGATATAGTTGCCGATGATCCGGACATCCTGGAAAACACATGGACAACCAACGGTCCGGTCGACAATCAGTCGCAGGAGACAATTATTCGCTTAATTTGTGGTAGCTTTAACCTCAGTTATACAAAAGATGGCAGTGTTTACCATCTTGCAGAGAAATAACTAACAAGGTATAAGATGTTTGCTGACAATGGCACTATATTCAAATATATATCAGCCATTGCATTGTTGATATTTCTGATCCCTCCGCGGGAAATAAAATGCCAGGAGAGTATCCTCGATTCTGCATTTACATTCAGGGCAGGAACAATAAAGACTGGAAATGCCCTGAATCTTATTACCAGACAGACAGATTATCATTTCACTTATGACAGCCGCCTTATAAATGCCGAAAGCAAGACTGAGATTAATTTCAGGAATAAAAAGCTGAAGAACATTCTCGACAGTATCCTGAAAAACGACTCCCTTGTTTACTCAGTGATTGATGAATTTATTATTGTCTCAAAGGAAATATCTCCG
>JBGPAF010000079.1:0-6588 GCA_041480535.1 Bacteroidia bacterium | reverse complement strand
GACAACCCCCCCCTGTGATGTATTTTTCACTGCATTATTAATGACATTGAAGAACATTGAAAAAACAAGGGATCTGTTGCCATTTATAAATTGAAAATCCTGCTCAGGTTCTTCTTTAAGCAATATATCTTTATCCTCAGCAACCGGATTAATCTCACTTATGATTTCTTTCAGGAGCTCATTTATATTAAAGTTATCCTCCATGAGATACTGCCGGCTTTCAATACGGGCAATAAATAGCAAAGAATTTACCAGAGTCTGAAGCCTGTGAAGTGTTTTAAGAGATTCTTCTATTTTTCCTGCAATTTCGGGATCCATATCTTCCTTTATCAGCAGGTTTTCAAGTTTGCTTCTCAGGATGGAAATGGGTGTCAGAAGTTCATGCGATACATTGTCGGTGATCTCTTTTTCTTTGTCAAACAGCTCTCCAATATTCTTCATAAGTTCCCTCAGGGTCCGATCAAGTTTGTAAAAATCCGACGTAGTTGTATTTACCGAAGTCATGTCGAAAGAAGACGGATCGGATATCCCTTTCAATTTGTTTGTTATCTTTCCAAGAGGACGCAAAAGAATCCTGTTGTACTGAAGGTCTGTGAGGAATGTGATAATTATTATTAATATCAGAAATATGACAATGACTTTATAAATATTTTTTCGGGAAGAAAGGATACTTGTAAGACTTTTGCCAATTTCGAGCAGGTATTTTTTACCATCAATTGTAATTGTATAATTAAGAACGCGGTAAGAGATCTCTTCATCTTCAATCAACCTGTTCGTTACTTCAATAAAATTCATATCCTGGTCAAAATCAACCCTCTCAAGACTTATAAATTCTTCTTTAAGAATATTATAGCTTCCAAAGGTATCGGATGTGTCTGAGTTTATAAATGGCTCTATCCCTACCCTGCCGATCAGTTCAATCGTCTTTTCTCTTTTCTGGATAAGGTCGTTATCGACCTGCCTTAAATTGACCCTTTCAATTATCCAGGGAAGGAAAATAAGGAACAGCGCAGTGAAGGCCAGCTTTGAAAGCAGGTTAAATAAGGCAAGCTTTGTCTTAAGTCTGATCATATGATGGCTAAAAGAAACCTGGTATCATTTACTCACCCTGTAACCGACACCCCTGACTGTTTCAAGCCAGAGGGAAGGAGCATAAAGATTAAGTTTTTTTCGCAGGTTTTTTACATGAACGTCTATAAAATTACTGTCGTATTGATCATCAAGAATGTTTCCCCATATATGCTCATAGAGCTGATGCCGGGTTAGAACTTTATTATGATTCAGGACCAGATACTGAAGAAGATCGTACTCCTTTTTTGTAAGGTCCACTTCCTGCCCTTTGCAAATAAGTTTACGCGACTGAACATGCATTACAAAGTCACCAAGTACAATGTTCTGATCAGCAACATTGAATTTTCTTCTTGCAACAGCATTTATTCTTGAAAGAAGCTCCACCAGAGCAAATGGTTTTGCGAGGTAATCATCAGCTCCCAGATCAAGACCCTTTACTTTATCTTCAACAGCACCCCTTGCTGTAATAATAATAAATGAGGTTTCATTTCCTGCTTTTCTGGCTTCTTTTAAAAGTTCTAATCCGTTATAATCAGGTAAACCAATATCAAGCAGAACGAAATCATACAGGTTGACTGCAATTTTTTCCGAGGCATCACTCCCTGTAAAAGCAAGGTCGCAAAGGAAATTCTCTGATTTCAGAAATGAGGCAATTTCTTTTGCTAAGCTTTTTTCATCCTCAACGATCAGTACATTCATCAGTATAAAATTAGAAAATCCTGAAAAATATGCTTAACTGGAAGATGAATCCTTTTGTACCCGGATAAAACTTATCATCATATAATGGTATTACATACGAAGGTTCAGCTTCGATTGTCATGAAGTCAGTATTCAGAGCAACAGGAAGACCAAAATCT
The DNA here is from genome assembly GCA_041480535.1 of Bacteroidia bacterium. Lineage (GTDB taxonomy): Bacteria > Bacteroidota > Bacteroidia > Bacteroidales > VadinHA17 > LD21. The sequence goes on along the minus strand of JBGPAF010000079.1, from coordinate 4,660 downwards.
ATCTCAAGTAATCCAAAGCGGTCAGTATATGTTGTATTTGGCACTGTAGTCTGACCCTTCTTTTTCCATTTGTTGGAATGTGATGAGACTGAATAATAATATTCAGTCTCATTACTTGTAACAACTTCTGTTACAGTACCGAACAGTAAGTTTGCATAGGGATCAAGAGATATGTTTGCCTTGCCTTTAAAAAATTCGGGCGTTTGGAAATATCTTGAATTCCTGAGTTGAAAATATGCCTGGTTTTCTTCAGCAAATAATCCTCCTGCAGAAATCTTTGAATAGAGAAGCTTCCAGTCAAAACCAAGTGTCAGATCACCATAGGTAAAACTGCTGAAGAGAGTATCTGTAAGTGATTGATCCACCTGATACCTGTAAACACCTGCCGAAATATCAAACCAATTATTAATAACATGGCTGTAATTTAATGATCCGATATAAAATGCCATAAAAGGATCAACTCCTGAAAGATGAACCGCAGAAACAGTCGCATAAAGCTTATTTTTGTAGCCATACGAAACAGAACCATAGCCGTAAGGCTGGTCCTGTGATATTGTTGAACCCAGATATATCATGTTGCTTCCGTATCCGCCTCCTGCAAACAGAGAATGAGAGGAATCCCTTGATCCGGTCGTTCCGATGCTGGTTGACTGCAATGATTTATCCTTCTGTGCAAATGTTTCCGGCGCATACAGGCACAGGCAAAAAACTATTATTTTCAGTAAATGCTTACCCAGGTTCATCAGATAAGATATAAGGTTATCTACCGCCTTTACGGCCTACTCCGCCAGGTTTACCCACTCCCCTGGGGACACCTGATCCCGATGGTCTTACAATTGACGGCGGTCTGGCACCCCTGGCCCTGCTCATATCAGGACGGCTTCCCCTGACCCGCTTGACAGCCTTAGTTCCATTGTTCTTGTTTATCTTGCCGTAAGCATTACCATTCGAATTTCCCAGGTCGGCTTCAGCAGAAGTCTGTTCCTGCTGTGCTTTAACTTGAAGAGAATCAGCCTTCTGGGTGACTGTCTGCGAATATCCTTTAAGTCCGGCAAAAAGCATTAATACAACAACCAGAACTGTTATACCCAATGTTTTCATTTTCCCTTTTTTAAAAATCCCCTCATAAATTTCCTTTTTATCCAAAAGCAAAGTTATCTGATAATTATGAAGAAAAGATGAAAAATAGTTTCTCAGAAAACAAAATCCAGTATTCTTTTCACAAATCCGGCCAGTAAAAGAGCAAACACGATTTCGAGGATACAAATCGTTAACGCTTTTTTCCATCCGTAATCTCTCCACAGAACGGATATTGTAGCGACGCAGGGAATATAGAACATGCTGACAACGGCCAGCGTGATCATCTGCTGTGAAGTCAGTGCATCCGCAAAGTTTGAAGTTCCTAAATATGCAGCCAGCATTACAAGTATCAATTCTTTTCGTAATATCCCGAAAATAAGCAGGATCCCTGTTATTGCAGGAAGTCCCAGCCACTGAACTGTAACCGGGCTCATAAACGAGGAAATAGCCGGCATCCAGCCTGCTAAATTAATTGCCTGAATTACAATACCTGAAATTATAACCAGCGGTGCTGCAATAAAAATGAACTCCTTCAAAGCATCCCATGTCTGATATGCTATTGTTTTCAACTGCGGCGTTTTATAATCAGGCATTGGCATTATTAATTCCACAGGTTCGCCGCCTATGAATTTAGAAGATATTTTACCCATTATAAATATGAGTATCATGGCAAAAAGATATAATCCAAGCGCCCACCAGAGACCTACATATTTTCCAACAAGTCCGAAAACAATAACCGATACAGCTGAACATGGAACAAGCGTTACCAGGACAGCTGTAATAAACCTCTCCCGTTTCGTTTCCATGATCCGGCATGACAGGCAACCCGGCACATTACAGCCAAATCCTATGATAAAAGAGATGCACCCTTTACCGTGAATTCCCATTTTATGCATCAGTTTATCCATCAGGAAAGAGATACGGGCCATATAACCCCAGTCCTCCAGGATATACAATATAATATAGAACGGCAGAATATATGGCAGGGCGATCTGAACCAGGGCAAGGACGCTTTCAATTGCCGACCACCCAAGGGCAGCAGGAATTGTGGTTCCTACAGTGTTGTTCCACCAGGTGTGCCAGTCTTTAAAGATTGTGTCAAGCCTTCCTGAAAGCCAGTTTCCAAAACTGAACACAGTTAAAAACATCCCTCCCATTATAAGGATCATCACAAGATAACCCATAATTTTATGGGTTGTGATTGAATCTAATCTTTCATTAAGAGATATCTTCCTGTGAGGTGTTATCTTAACGATTTCTCTGGTTATTTGCGAGGCAAGATGGCTTCTTTCATCAGCGATCACAATGCCGGAGTCATGTCCATGGATCTCCTCCAGATTTTCACCAAGCTGACGGGTAATTTCAAGAATCTCCGGATTCTGTTCCCGCACTAAGCTGACAATGTCCCTGTCTTTTTCAAGGAGCTTTATTGCTATCCATCTTTCCGGATATGGCAGGTCAATGTTCTGCAGTTTTCCGCTCAGTTGTGCAATGCAATTTTCTATTTCTTTTCCATAATGGGGAGTCAGGTATTCTTTCTTCACTCCTTTCAGCTCAATGACCTTATCTATAATATCAGTTAAACCTGAACCCCGTGAAGCAATTGTGGGGATCACCGGGGTTTTAAGAATGCTTTGAAGTCGTTTGAAATCAATTATGATCCCTTTTTTTTCAGCCAGATCAATCATATTCAGAGCCAAAATTACCGGGCATTCCAGCTCCAGGAGCTGAAGGGTGAAGATCAGATTCCTTTCAAGATTTGTAGAATCAACGATATTAATGACACAGTCAGGCTGATGATGGATAATATATTCCCGCGATATTACTTCCTCAACTGAATATGTGGTTAATGAATATATTCCCGGCAGATCAAGAACATCAATTGTATAGTCATCATAGAAAAGTGTTCCTTCCCGTTTTTCAATTGTCTTCCCTGCCCAGTTGCCGATATGCTGATGAAGTCCGGTCAGATAATTGAATACAGCAGATTTCCCGGCGTTTCCCTGGCCTGCCAGCACAATATTGATCTTTTTTTCATCTGTCATTTAAGCTCTACCATTATTTTGGTTGCCAATCCCCAGCCTAAAACCAGCCTGGAACCTGCGACCTCAACCTGTACAGGTCCCGAGAACAGAGTCTTTCTTATGACTTTTATCTCTGTTCCTGAAGGAATACCCACATCAGCCAGGCGTTTTGTCAACAATTTCCCTCCCAGAACTGAAACAATAACTGCTCTCTGTCCATCCTCCAATTCAGTTAAGCTTTTCTTATCTTTTATGTTATCCATTTAACATTAATTATTTCAATATATGAGCATATATTCAATTATATGATAAAAAAAAATCATTTTTCCTCAACATGTCTTAATCCTTCAGCAAACAGATTATTGATATGAATGTCATCCAGTGAATAATAGGCTACTTTACCCACTTTATTATATTTAACCAGTTTCATATTCCGTAGTATCCTTAGCTGATGGGAAATAGCAGAATTTGTGGTTCCGATGATGGCAGCAATATCGTGCACACACAACTCATTTTCCTGGCACAGGGCAAATATAATTTTTGCCCTGGTAGGATCACTCATTGCCTTAAATGTCTCAGCCAGTGAATGATAAAATCTCTCGGATTTCATTTTCTTTCTCACCGATCTAACCTTTTCTTTTTCGATACAGGTTATTTCCGTGGTATCTGACTTTTTCTTATTCATTTAATATATGAACAATTGTTCAATCATCATGCAAATGTAAACTATTCTTTGATATAACAAATCATCCGTAGTCTCCAAGCGAATTTTTATCTTTCCATTACGACGCTTACCGATCCGATTTTTCCACCTATCGGCGGATTCATCTTCGATACCTTTATAGTTGCTTTTTTTATTCCTGACATTTCTGAATATAATGCATCCAGGATACGGCTGGCAATATTTTCAAGAAGATAGGATTTCTTTTCCATTTCAGATTTCACTATCAGGTAAGCCTTCTGGTAGTTGACTGCGTCTTTCAGATTGTCACTTTTTGATGGTATACTCATGTCAGTTTCAATCGTCAGATCTACAAGAAACTTGTTCCCAACAATCTGTTCCTCCTTAAAATGCCCGTGAAAGGCATAAAACTCCATGTTTTCAATCTGAATAAGTCCCATTGATGGATTGTATATATTATTTACCTAACAAATATAACCGTAAAAGCCTCGAAAAGTATTTATCTGCCAGAGATAGTTAATGAAGAAAAATCCATTAACCGCAAAGAGCGCAAAGTCAAAACAGTGGATTTAATTTCTTTGCGGCCTTTGCGGTTCATTCTTCAAATTATTTTCTTATAAACTTAAAAATAATTGCTAAAACATTTGGTTTATATTATAAACTACTTTATATTTGCAATATATTTATGTTGTACCAGTTTTTTAACTTTTAAAAATAATCATAATTATGGAACAAGACGAAAAAGTTATGACAGGCGAAGAGAGCCTCAGGATAATTTCAGAAATGATAAACAGGACAAAGGTCAACATCCGGCAAGGCAGCTTCCACCTGCTTTTCTGGGGCTGGCTTATATTCTTTTGCAGTCTTTCTGAGT
>JBGPAF010000078.1:0-6626 GCA_041480535.1 Bacteroidia bacterium | reverse complement strand
GATCTCATATTTGTTCTGCCGCGATCTGACTATTTCAACAGGATACTTCCGGTTTTTCCATAAAATATATGTCCCGTACTTTTCATCGGCTTTGAGTTTAACCTCATAATTTCTATTACCTATCCTTATTGAATGTTTTAAAGGCTGGGAAAAACAAAACCTCTTATTTTCAGATGACAGGGCATAAAGCTTTTTTATACCTGGTTTACCGGTTGACATGTCTCTTTGCCTTATTTAAAACTGGTTGATTCTTTTATTCAGGAGCCAGGGGCTCATTTCCTTCCCATTCTCAAAATCAATATTAATGCTGTTGTCCATCAGGTTCTCCTCGACAAACAACTTCGTTGCAAGCCATGCAGCCAGCATCTCTTCATATTCACTGTTCAAATAATATTTATCGAGGTCTTTTTCAATAAATGCTGTTGTGAAACTGCCATCAAGGAATTTTGGGTTACGGACAAGCATTCTGAAAAACGGGAGGGTGGTTTTTACTCCCTTTATCCAGACTTTATCAAGAGCCATTTTACAGTTTCTTATAGCATCTCTGCGGTCCGTTCCCCTGACGATCAGCTTTGCAATCATTGAATCATAATTGGGAACTATTGAAGATCCGGCCTGAACACCAGTATCAATTCTGACATAAGGATCTGACGGAAGATTCAGCTTTTCTATCTTACCAGGATCCGGAGCAAATCCTGACTGAACATCTTCAGCGTTTATCCTGCACTCAATCGCCCAGCCTTTCAGATTAATATCTTCCTGCCTGTATTTAAGTGGCTCGCCATTTGCGATGCGGATCTGTTGTTCGATAAGGTCGATACCAGTAATAACTTCTGTAACAGGGTGTTCGACCTGAATCCTTGTATTCATTTCCATAAAATAAAAATTCTTATCAGAATCAAGGAGGAATTCAACTGTTCCGGCTGAATGATAATTGACAGCCCGGGCAATCTGAACAGCAATTTTCCCCATTGTAATCCTGAGCTTGTCATCCAAAGCTGCTGATGGAGCTTCCTCAAGAAGCTTCTGGTGCTTTCTCTGGATGGAACATTCCCTTTCCCCCAGATGAATGATGTTGCCTTTTTTATCTCCAAGAATTTGAAATTCTATATGCTTGGGATCATCTATATATTTTTCAATAAATACTGACGGATCATTAAATGCTTTTTCAGCCTCCCTGCTGGCAATAAGGAACATTTTTTCCATCTCATCAGCTTTCCTTACAATTCTCATTCCCCGTCCACCACCTCCTGAGGCCGCTTTAATAATAACAGGATATCCGATTTTTTCGGCTATTGAAACAGCCTCCTCTTCGTTGCCAATATTACCCTGGCTTCCCATAGCTATTGGAATTTTTGCGGCCAATGCTATTTTACGGGCTATTGTTTTATTTCCCATTTTATATATAGCATCAGGCGAGGGGCCAATAAAAACTATATTGTTTTCAATGCATTTCTGGGCAAAATATGCATTTTCTGCAAGGAATCCATAACCAGGATGTACAGCATCAGATTTTGTTTCAATTGCTATCTCAATAAGCTTATCAATATTCAGGAATACAGGTATTTCTGATGCATCCTCAGTATTGTCATAAACCACGTCTGCCTTTGAGATAAACATAGCATTTGCTTCAGCAGCTGTCCGGACAACGACTGTCTCAATATTCATCCTGTGAGCTGTCCTGATTATCCGTACAGCGATCTCGCCGCGATTTGCTATCAGTATACGTTTGATCTTCATAATGGCATATTCCCATGCTTCCTGGCTGGCACCTTTACCCATTTGTTGCTAAGGGCGCTGAAGGCAGAGATAATCTTCTTCCTGGTAATGGCAGGATCTATTACTTCATCAATATATCCGAGTTCATCAGCAATAAACGGATTGGCTATTTTATCACGATACTTTTTCACAAGCTCTTTCTTCATTTCAGCCGGGTTTTTCGATTCGGCAAGCTCCTTGCGATAGAGGATTGCCACGGCTCCATCAGGTCCCATAACTGCTATTTCTGCTGTTGGCCATGCGAAGCTAAAGTCACCGCCCAGACTCTTGCTGTTCATCACGATAAATGCTCCGCCATATGCTTTTCTGATAATGACAGTGATCTTAGGCACTGTCGCTTCACTGTATGCAAACAGCAGTTTTGCACCATGCCTTATTATGCCTGCATGTTCCTGATCTTTGCCCGGAAGGAAGCCCGGAACATCTTCCAGTGTCAGAATAGGTATGTTGAATGCATCACAGAATCTTATGAATCGTGCTCCCTTTGTAGAAGAATCGATATCAAGGACACCTGCAAGAACTTTTGGCTGGTTTGCGACTATACCAATGGTTTTACCCTTGAGTCTCGCAAATCCGGTGACAAGATTTGGAGCATAGAGCTCGGCAGTTTCAAAGAAGCTGTTCTTGTCAACAATAAGCTGTATTATATCTTTTATATCATATGCCTTGTTGGGGTCATCAGGGACTATATCACGAAGTCTCTCATTGATATCCGGCGTTGAGCCATCATCGGCAACCACCGGAGGATTCTCCACATTGTTTGAAGGGAGGTAAGCCAGAAATTTCTTCAGCGCCATTATCGTATTCTCCTCATCTTCATAGATCATATGAGCCACTCCGCTTTTTCTGCCATGAACTTCGGCGCCACCAAGCTCCTCTGATGTAACATCTTCATTAAGAACTTCCTTGACAACATTTGGTCCAGTCACAAACATGTAACTTGAATGGTTTACCATGAACACGAAATCGGTGAGGGCAGGGGAGTAGACTGCGCCACCTGCTGCAGGTCCCATTATTACGCATAACTGAGGAATGATGCCGGAAGAATGTATAATATTATGAAAGATAGCGGCATAACCACTCAGGCTTGCCACCCCTTCCTGAATCCTTGCGCCTCCGGAATCCATCATGCCTATTATCGGAGTACCCATTTTAAGGGCCATTTCCTGGATCTTTGCGATCTTTTTGGCGTGCACATAACCAAGTGATCCGCCCATTACCGTAAAATCCTGGGCAAAACCAAAAACCAGCCTTCCGTTCACTTTCCCATGACCAACAATAACACCATCGCCATAGGTCCGCTCTACTTTGCCGAATTCCACCGGCTGATTGGCAGGTGTGACAAAAGCATCAATCTCCTCGAATGTACCCGTATCGAAAAGGAGGTTTATACGCTCCTGAGCTGTAAGTTTACCCTTTGAATGCTGCTTTTCCGCCTGTTTTGGACTGTATTGTTTTTTTAATGCTTCCTGGCGTTCGATGAATGCCTTATAATGTTTACCCGATAAATCCATAACTTTTAAATAGAATTAATTTTCAGGAAGATGGCAGTAATCAAAACTATAATTTCAAAAATTCAGGCCATTTTAAGGGTTCAAAAATAGCTATTATAAAGGTATTTCCAAATAAATCTTTCGACTGTCCGTTCAGTAGATATTGTATATATTTAATATTCAGGATAATAAAATAAGCTTTTTTTCGACCGGAAGAATTTATTTCAAAGGTTTAAACAAACCTTCTTCATTTGATCCAAGCATTCCAGCCTTTAGCATTGAATCACTGGCTATATTGAGCTTTTTGATCATCTTTTCAGAGGCAACCGGAAAATGGTGAAGAGATTCGATCTTATCTCCAATGTATTCAAGATCTTCATCTGTTGTCGCCCAATTCCTTTTATTAAATAAAGTCAGATCAAAGGGGAGCGAGTAAGATCGTAATGACTTATCGCCATTTATGTTAAAGAAAAAGTCGAAATATGACATTATAAGTTCACGGAGTGACCTGTAGACTGGTTCCCTGAAGCGTAATGATGTAAAATTTGATTTGGCTACAGCCCCCCAGTATCCGTCTTCCCTGAATACAGCAATCACATGGTCGTCGTCGTTAAAAGCCTTCATGTCAACAATCATTGGTTTATATCCAATATGATCAAGTACCGAAGCAGCAAACAGGGCTCCTTCAAAACAATGTGCGGATCTCTTTCTGATCACCCACCTTGGTGATCTGCACTCATAATCCAGGTTATAGTCTATAGAATCAAGGTAAACCTGAATGGCCCAGGGACCAGAGAATTTTTTAAGAAACTCCCTTTCTTCAATGTTCCATTTGATATCAGAATATGGCTTTCCCATCAAAAAGGATATTTTTAGTTAAGATTTGCTTGAATTCTGAAATTTTCTAACACAACTTTTTAACTATCTTCTGCATGGCAGCATATTGTTCTTCCATACTCTCAACAAGACGGAACTGAGCTCTTGCTCTCTGGAGATTATGGTGCTCATGATGAATCTTAAAATAGTTATCCCCGTCAAGATAGTCTGTAAGGAATCTAACTGCAATTATATAGGTTATTAAACGCGAGGCAAATGCCAGATATTCTTTTTCAATAATGTTAAGTGTATCCCTTGTTTCAGAAAGGTAGCCCTCGGCATAGGCTTTGAAAAGCCCGATATCCATCCTTACCTTCGATAGTTCTTTTTCATCTTCAGCTGCTTTGTTGGCCGCTGTACGTATAGCATCGCCAAAATCATAATGTACATATCCGGGCATTACCGTATCAAGATCAATTACACAAAGTGCTTTGTCGTTTTCGTCAAGAAGTATATTATTGAATTTTGTGTCATTATGGGTTATTCTCAGCGGAATTTTACCTTCTTTTCCAAGGCGGAGTATGATCTTCATCTCTTCAGATCTGCGCAGAACGAAATTGATTTCTTCTGATACCTCTGATGCCCTGCTTACTCTGTCGGATTTTACGGTTGCATTGAATGTCTCAAGCCGTTTCTCAATATTGTGGAAAAAAGGAATTGTCTCATGCAAAGGTTGCCCGGGAAGGTCTGCCAGCATTGCCTGGAAGCGGCCTATTGCTTTTCCTCCTTCATATGCCTTATCGGGTGTATCAACTATATTGTATGATCTGTGATTTGAAATAAAAATATACATCCTCCAAAAACTGCCGTCATCATCTTCAATCCAGCTTTTACCGTTTTTAGCCGGGATTAACGTAAGGCATTCTCTCTTAATATCTGCGCCAGGAACAACTTCAAGCTTATGATAGAGATGTTCTGTAACTCTTTCTATATTTTCCTGAAGCTCAGGGATATTCTTAAAAATCTTGTTATTAAGTTTTTGCAGTATATAGTCATCTTTGTCTTTCTCAGTTGTTACTACCCTGAATGTATCATGGATATGCCCGCTGCCATATGGACCAGCATTTGAAAATGATCCATCAGCAGAGAATGAATCAAATATTTCCTTCAGATCATATCCCATTTCCTATTTCCCTGCTTTATGTCCGATAAATGCGTAATACATTATTATAAGATAAGCCGGGACACAAATCCAGTAAGCTGACTGGGTTGAAAAAGCCATTGCCAGTTTCCCATATAATAGCGGAATAACTGCACCACCGGCAATTGCCATGATCAGCATAGCAGAAGCAGTCTTTGTAAATTTGCCGAGACCATCCAGGGCAAGCGGCCACATAGCGGGCCAGACAAGCGAATTGGCAAAGCCAAGCAAAGCAACAAACAAAACCGTAACGGGCAGGACCAGCTGGAGCGGTTTGAATGTAACAAGGTCAACGAATGGCATAGTGAAAACCCTGGTTGCCGGAGTAAGGATGGCTCCAAGAGATAATATAACTCCCAGAATAGTGCAGATCTTTAAAGCGTTCCCCTGTTTTAAATATTTTGGAATTAAGGCAATACCTAGAAGATAACCTATTATCATTGAGAGCATTGTAAGAGAAGTAAAATACTTTGCTGATTCCATAGGGATACCAAGAGATTGCCCATACCTTATTATTGTATCGCCTGCTATTACTTCCACTCCGACATAGAAGAACAGGGCAATGACTCCAAGGATCAGGTGAGGAAATTGCCAGATACTTGTTTTTTTAAGATTAGCTTCACCCACAGCCTCATCTTCTGCATCCGTATCAACTTCAGGAAGATGCACATATCGCAACAGAAGACCAAGGAGAATCAGGACAATGGTCATTACGATATACGGCATTATCACATTTCGGGCCATTTCATCAAGGAGAACAGCACGTGAGGCTGCATCAGCTGACTGGGCAAGCTTTTCTTCCAGGATATGGGAATCTTTAAGTATTATACTTGCAAGAATGATAGGAGCTATAACTCCGGCAAATTTATTAGCAATCCCCATTATGCTGATACGTTTTGCTGCACTTTCGCGCGGACCGATAATTGTTACATAAGGATTTACTGCCGTCTGAAGAAGGGCAAGTCCGGTTCCTTCAATAAATAATCCTGTTAGAAAAAGCCAGAAGGTTCTTGTAAGCGCTGCAGGTATAAAAACAAGCGCACCTGCAGCCATTACCCACAAGCCTAGTGACATACCGATTTTAAAACCTGTTTTTTTCAGTATTACTGAGGATGGAAGTGCCATCACAAAGTATGAAATATAAAAAGCTGCTGTTACAAAATATGCTTGAAAATCGTTAAGCTCGCATGCTGTCCTAAGAAATGGAATAAGGACTCCGTTAAGCCAGGTAACAAATCCGAAAATAAAGAAGAAGAGACCGATAATGGTTATTGCAAATACATAGTCTTTTCTGCTGATGCTGTTAGTAGAAGTATTGGTTGCCATAATATGATTTT
>JBGPAF010000077.1:0-6630 GCA_041480535.1 Bacteroidia bacterium | reverse complement strand
TCTTTACCTTTTTCCTGAATACCCTGCGGGAGATATCTTCCTATCTTTGATAATTTCGTTTCACCTAAATATGGAGTGATCTCCTGAGAGATGAATAATATTTTTTTGCTTTCCATTTACATGCCTGGATATACCATTCCGTAACAATCTGCAAAGATAATAATAAAAAATGATAATATTATCAATACATAATTATTGGTATTCCTGCCTCGCCTCCGTTTTATTTCTGCCAGGATTGATCCAAATCTTTTAATTTCATTTAGGTTTGCATAAAAAATGAATCATGAAAGTAGTAAGTACTATAAAAGATCTGCAAAAAGCTATTAAGAGCACTTATCTTTCTCCTCTCGGATTTGTGCCGACAATGGGAGCCCTGCACAGGGGTCACCTTTCACTGGTTCAAAATGCAGTATCCCTCTGTCCTCATATTGTTGTGAGCATTTATGTAAATCCCACCCAGTTCAACGATAAAAATGATCTGAAGAATTATCCCCGGTGCCTGAATGATGATCTGAACCTCCTTCAGGAAACTCTCAGGGAGAATGATCTTGTTTTCACCCCTGATGATAAAGAGATCTACCCTGTTGATGATAAACGGGAATTCCATTTCGGAAACCTCGAAAATGTAATGGAGGCATTGCACAGGCCGGGACATTTTAATGGTGTAGGTCAGGTGGTAAGCAGGTTGTTTGAAATAGTAAAACCGGATATTGCATTTTTCGGACAGAAAGATTTTCAGCAGCTTGCAGTAATCAAAGAACTTGTAAGACAGCTCGGAAGCAAAGTAAAAATTATCGGTAATCCTATTATACGTGAGGAAGACGGCCTGGCCATGAGCAGCAGAAACCGGCTTCTCGATCCGGCGACAAGAAGAAAAGCAGGAATAATCTATGCGACAATTTCAACCGCTGCTGCTTTGCCAAAAGACCATGATATCCCTTACCTGAATGCTTATGTCAAAAAAAATATTGAAAAAGTAAAGGGCTTTAAGGTTGAGTATTTTGAAATTGTTGATGACCTGGAACTAAAGCCGGTTGCCTCAAGAGCAGAAATGAAAAAGGGGAAAAGATATTTTGGCTGCATCGCAGTAAAAGCCGGAAAGATAAGGCTGATAGATAATATCGAAATACCATTGGTGTGAACCAAAAGGTTATTAACTTTGCGGTCTGATAATATTCAATCTGATTTCAGATTATGCTTATTGAAGTACTTAAATCGAAGATACACAGGGTTACAGTCACCGAAGCCAACCTGAACTATGTGGGAAGCGTCGCAATCGATGAAGATCTTATGGAGGCTGCAAACGTTATTGAGAACGAGAAGGTCCAGGTTGTTAATATAAACAACGGGGAACGTCTCGACACCTATGTCATCAAAGGCAAAAGGGGTTCAGGAGCTATCTGCCTGAACGGTGCAGCTGCCCGCAAGGTGCAGATTGGAGATATAATTCTGATAATGTCATTTGCAGCAATGGAATTTACTGAAGCAAAAAAATTCCAGCCAAAAATCATTTTCCCCGATACAAAAACAAATAAACTGATCTGAATTGAGAAAACGCTTAATTCAAATCTTAAAGTTCCTCGCTTTCCTTGTTGTTGGAGTCTTTCTCCTCTGGCTTGCATTCCGGAATGTTGAATATCAAAAATTGATTGAGGGATTAAAAGAAGCTGATTACAGCTGGGTATTCCTTTCATTGCTATTTGCATTAATTGCATATGTAAGCAGAGCCCGCCGGTGGATACTTCTTATTCGTCCCCTTGGCTATAAGCCAACCCTTTTAAATACATTCTTTTCCCTGATGACAGGATATCTGGCAAATCTTGCATTGCCAAGAATCGGAGAGATAACCCGTTGTGTAGCCCTGGGTAAGAAAGAGAAGGTGCCGGTCGATCAGTTGATCGGAACAGTCGTAGTCGAACGTGCTATTGATTTCTTTTCGTTGCTTTCAATAATGATTATACTGATCATCATCAATGGAGAAGAAATAAACGAATTCATGAAAGAGAGCATATTTATACCTCTCCGGCAGAAAGTATTTTCCCTTTTAGGGTTCACATGGATTATCTGGGTAATTGTCTTTGTGTCGTTATTCCTGATGGCTTTCCTTTTAATAAAGTACAGAAAAAAACTCCGTAAGATCAGGCTGTTCGCAAAAATATTCGATGCGATAAAAGGAGTCATCAACGGAATGAAGACAATTACTTCCCTCGAAAGAAAATGGGAGTTTATTTTTCTGACAATATTTATCTGGATAAACTATGCGTTTATGACCTGGGTAGTGGTATTTGCTATTGAATCCACATCACACATACCTCCAGTAGATGGAATCTTTCTTCTTGTAGTCGGCGGACTTGCAATGTCGGCGCCGGTTCAGAGTGGTCTGGGTGCATATCACTACTTTATCTCGCGGGCAATTGCTTTTATTGCAGGAGTAAAAATTGAGGACGGCCTCATCTATGCCTTTCTGACACACGAATCGCAGATGATATTCGTAATTATTATTGGTGCTATTTCATTCTTCATGATTTTTAGAAAAAATCATGAAGAAAAGAAAACATAAACTCACCCCCCAGCTCCATTCGGGAACTTACCAAAAAGAAAATAACCTCTGTATATTAGCTATTACGGAAATACAGCTAAATTTATATCATGGCAAAAACCAAAACAGTCTTCGTCTGTCAGAACTGCGGAGTTGAATCTCCAAAATGGATAGGCAGGTGCCCTTCGTGCAAGGAATGGAACACTTATCATGAAGAGATCATCGCCACATCTTCTCCAAGTGAAAGCATTTATTCTTCCGGACGGGAGAAGAGAAAGCCTGAACTTCTCAGTGAAATAAAATCAGACGAACATAACAGGCAAAAAACAGGCATTCCTGAACTCGACAGGATCCTTGGCGGAGGGATGGTTCCCGGATCCTTAATATTGCTTGGAGGGGAACCCGGCGTAGGCAAATCGACTCTTGCATTGCAGTTAGCGCTTGCCATCAGCGATAAAGGCGTGCTGTATGTATCGGGAGAAGAGAGTGAAGAACAGATAAGCCTCAGGGCTAAAAGACTTAAAAAATCAAATCCCGGGTGCTATATATACAGTGAAACTGATCTTGAAAATATACTCGTCCAGGCTGAAAACATTAAACCCGGATTAATAATAATCGATTCCATTCAGACAATACGTACCGGTATACTTGAATCTTCAGCAGGTTCTGTTTCACAGGTAAGGGAGTGTGCGGCCCAGCTTCTGAAGTTTTCAAAAATAACAGGAGTTCCCGTTTTCCTTATCGGTCATATTACAAAGGATGGAACCCTTGCCGGGCCAAAAGTACTGGAACATATAGTCGACATTGTACTCTATTTTGAAGGTGACAATAATTACATTTACCGTCTTCTCAGATCAGTAAAGAACAGGTTCGGATCTACTTCAGAGCTTGCGATTTTCGAAATGGTTGAAAGCGGGCTGAGGGAAGTGTCAAATCCTTCTGAGATGTTTATTAACCAGCACGATGAACCCTTAAGCGGTATATCAATTGCTGCAACAGTCGATGGGCTCAGGCCATTTCTTATTGAAACCCAGGCGCTTGTAAGCAGTGCCGTTTACGGAACTCCCCAGAGAAGCTCCACCGGATTTGATATCAGGCGCCTCAACATGCTGCTGGCAGTTCTTGAAAAAAGAGCCGGATTCAGGCTTGGAATAAAAGATGTATTCCTGAATATTGCCGGTGGAATTAAGGTGGATGATCCTGCAATTGACCTTGCAATAATAGCTTCAGTGTTATCTTCAAATCTTGATATCCCCATCGGAAAAGATGTTTGCTGTTCAGGAGAGGTCGGCCTTTCAGGTGAGATCAGACCCGTATCACGGATTGAACAACGGATTAAAGAGGCTTCCAAAATGGGTTTCAGAAAAATGTACATCTCCAAGTTTCACAGGAATATATCCGTAAAAGGAACGGATATTGAAATTATACCTGTAGGGAAGGTCGAAGCGCTGGTGCGTTCGCTGTTCAGCTGACGAAACGGTTAGTATTTCTCTCTTATATAGCTCCCCCTCCTGGAGTTCTCCCTTTTTACTTTATCACAATCAACTTCAACACTGAAATTTGAAGGACGTTCAAACTCATCTGCTTCCATTATTCCGAACTGAGGATCGTTATAGACTTTTCTCATAAAGATCCCAAACACTGGAAGGGCCATCTGGGCTCCCTGCCCTTCACTGAGGGTTTCAAAATGAATTGCCTGATCCTCCCATCCACTCCATACACCTCCCACCAGGTTCGGTGTCACTCCCATAAACCAACCATTTGCATTATTCTGAGTTGTCCCGGTCTTTCCTCCAATCTGGTTCAGCAGGGAATAGGGTTCTCTTCTCAACCTGTTCCCTGAACCAATCAGAACTACTCCCTGCAGAAGGTCAATCATAAGATATGCCTGCTCGTCACTGAGGACCTCTTCTATCCTTGGAGTGAATCTCGAGATAATATTCCCGTTTTGATCCTCGATCCGCGTGACGTACATCGGCCTTGTATATACCCCTTTATTGGCAAAGGTCCCGTATGCTCCCACCATCTCTTCAAGTTTAATATCGGATGTCCCAAGGAATATTGATGGAACGGGATCAATAAAACTTCTTACTCCCATTTTTTCCATGAGGTCTGTTACTGCTGAGGGCCTGAACTGCTGCATCAGCCAAGCTGAAATATAATTTTCAGATTGTGCCAGTCCCCATTTAAGTGTAACCATCCTCCCGTGATACTCCTTAGGTCCCGAACTCCTTGGTATCCATGGAACGGAATCGCCCGGGAGGTCAAATGACCTTGGGATATTCTCAACTTCATCACATGGAGTATACCCGTTCTGCATTGCAACAGTGTAGAGGAAGGGCTTAATTGTACTGCCGACCTGTTTTCTCTGCTGGGTCACTGCATCCCATTTGAAATACCTGAAATCCGGACCCCCGACATATGCTTTTACGTATCCGTTATGGGGATCTTCAGCAAGAAAGGAAGAACGAACAAAGAATTTGTAATACCTTACTGAATCATAAGGGGTCATTATTGTATCCCTTTCGCCCTTCCATGAAAAGACTTTCATAGGTACCTTTGTATTGAATGCAAGCATTATTGAATCCTCAGGCACATTCCTTGCTTTCAATGAATAATACCTTGGACTTTCTTTAACAGATCTCAGTATCAGCTCTTCAACTTCTTTTTTTGAGAGGTCATTTGAATATGGAGGATTCCTGAATCCTTTTGCACGCTTGTAAAAATCTGGTTGAACTTCTTTTGAAAGATGCTCTGTAACTGCTTCTTCGGCATATTGCTGCATCCTTGAATTAATTGTAGTATATATCTTGAGCCCGTCCTTGTAAACATCATAATTTGATCCATCCGGTTTTTTGTTCTTGCTGCACCAGCCATAGAGAGGATTATTTTCCCATTCCCACAAAGCGTCCTCATACGAAGATTCCCTTTCATATTTACTGCGGTCGGGTTCAGGTTTTTTCATTGTATTCCTTAAATATTCCCGCAAATATGTAGCACGGCCGGTATTATGATCTTCCAGCCTGAAATCAAGTTCAATAGGCAGCTGCTTTACCGAATCAGCAACATCCGGATGGAGATACCCGTACTTGGCCATCTGTGAAATGACAATATTCCGTCGCTGCAACATACGGTCGGGATATTTTCTGGGATTATACGCGCTTGAATTCTTCAGCATACCTACAATTACAGCCGCCTGCTGAATATTTAATGAATCAGGTGTTGTATTAAAATAAACTCTTGACGCAGAATTTATCCCTATCGCCTGATATAGAAAATCATATTTATTAAGATACATTGCAATTATCTCTTCCTTTGTATACCTGTTTTCAAGCTTGACAGCTGTCTGCCATTCCTTGAACTTTGAAACGCCGAGCCTGGTTTTTCTCACAAAAGCTGATGTTCTTGCAGTATCCCTGGGATAGAGCTGTTTGGCAAGCTGCTGGGTGATGGTACTGCCGCCACCGGTTTTCTGTCCCAGAACGACAGTGCGTACGATAGCTCTGCCCAGTCCGCGGACATCAATTCCAGAGTGCCTGTAGTATCGTATATCTTCTGTCGCAATAAGTGCATCAATAAGATATGGGGAGAGATCATTATAATCTGTCCATGTCCTGTTTTCAATACTTATCTTCCCGAGAAGAACCCCGTCTTCAGAATAAACTTCAGCAGCCAGATTATATTCGGGATTTTCCAGTTCCCTGAACGATGGCATTGGGCCCAGCTTACCTTTGGAGATAAGAACGAACAGAATAACAACTATAATAAACGGCAGGATGAACAATGTCCAGAACCAGATAAGGTATTTTCTGTTTGATGAATTGCCTTTCATTAGCTTCGGGAGTTTGGCGCAAAAATAGTAATTAATAAAGAATCTTAACCGATTATTTTGAAGTTTGGAACCTAAATGACTTACTTTGTCGTGTTTTTAAAAAGTGTAAAATCCATCTGAATGATCGAAAATCTTGTAATTGTTGAGTCTCCGGCAAAAGCAAAAACTATTGAGAAATATCTTGGAAAAGACTTCCGTGTTGTATCTAGTTTCGGGCATATCCGCGATCTGGCAAAAAAGAATCTTGGCATTGATATTG
>JBGPAF010000076.1:0-6682 GCA_041480535.1 Bacteroidia bacterium | reverse complement strand
TTCAGATGTTGTTCCCCGGAGATACAGCTATAGGCTGATACACGCTTATCCTCACGACAGTGAAGCATTCACCCAGGGTCTTTTTTATGACAACGGGGTATTATATGAGGGCACCGGTCAGGAGACAGGCTCGAGCCTTAGGGAAGTTGAGCTTGAAACAGGCAAGGTCATGCGGCAGCATAACCTCGAATCATCGCTCTTCGGGGAAGGGATCACTCTTTATAAAGATCGGATTTACCAGGTGACATGGACAAGCAAAGTAGGCTTTGTTTATAATAAATCTGATTTCAAGGTGATAAACAAGATATTTTATCAGACTCAGGGCTGGGGTTTAACGACAATAAATGACAGGATTGTAATGAGCGATGGTTCTAATGTTCTCTATTTTCATGAGCCCGAAATGTATGATGCTGTTTCAAGGATTGAAGTCTATGATAATGAGAAGAAGGTCGATCAGCTGAATGAGCTGGAGTATATTGATGGTGAGATATGGGCGAATATCTGGCAGACTGATCTGATTGCAAGAATCGATCCGCTGACCGGTAAAGTGAATTCATATATCGATATGTCGGCAATATTCCCCGAATCAAAAAGAAGAGAGATTAATGCTGATGTTCTCAATGGCATTGCCTGGGATGCAAAGGGCGGCAGGATTTTCATTACCGGCAAGAGATGGCCGAAGCTCTATGAGATTAAGATCACCGAATAAGCTTTTTCCCATAAATTATATTTACCGCTGAAGGAATTATACTGAATTCGACCGGTGTATGTCCAAGTGATTCACCGTCCGCTTCAATAAATAATAAAGAGTCTGAAGTGACTTTCAGATTATTGCTCCTGTATCCGTCAACCTTCGGATGGCTCATAATTGTTCCGTCGTACAATAATTGCAGACTTTTGATTATTTCAATCTTGCCCATCTCCTTGATCACGGTAATATCAAAAAGCCCGTCATCAGGAAGTGCATCGGGCGTCTGTCTCATTCCGCCGCCGCAATACCTTCCGTTGCCGACGTTTATTGAAAATACTTTTGCCCTGCTGGTCTTTTTGTCAATGGTTATTTCAACGGGGGTATTTCTGTAGGAGACCAGGCTCGATAACAGGTTGTAGAAATAAATAGCCTTATTGCTCAGTCCCTTGTCTTTCTGCTTATTTGTTTTTTTGACAACTACTGCTTCAAATCCCAGCCCTGCAATATTTATGAAATAGGTTTTTGCTTTTTCTTCCCCGTTGAAATAGCTTATTACCCCTATATCGTGCAGCATAAGTTTCCCTTCTTTAATAACCTGTACCGCCCCTTCATAAAGCAAGGGGATGCCAAACATCCGTCCCCAGTCGTTGCCGGTGCCTATAGGTATAAGGCTTAAAATGATTTCTGTAGTCGGACAGTAATCCTGTGTAAAGATCCCGTTTACTATTTCGTTCAGGGTGCCGTCACCTCCTATGGAAATAATCTTTCTGTATCCGTCTGCAATCAACTCCCTTGTAAATTCTGTTGCATGGCCTTTCCTTTCGGTAGGTTTCATATTGAACTTAATGCCGTTCTTCTTAAGAATATCAGCAATACGGTTACAGTCCTTTTTACCTTTTCCGTTTCCGGCATTGGGATTAACGATAGCAAACCATTCCTGGTCTATTTCATTTTTCTCCATCGTTTTGGTATTTAAAGCAAATATCTGAATAAATGGACAAAGAAAGCTCAATTGGCAAAGTAATTTTACTATTACGAAAATAATTTTTCAGTGTTCCCCTGATCTGCCATTAGCAGGCATCCAGTGTTAATAACATGTTGAAAAGCACGAAAGAAATGTTTACAATTACATTATTACCAGTCTGAGGCTAAAATTCATAAATCGTAAATTTGAAGCTCATATAAAAAGTGGAAATTCAAACAAACTAAAGATGGGTAGGATCATTGCAATTGCGAATCAGAAGGGTGGGGTAGGGAAAACCACAACGGCTATTAATCTTTCAGCCAGCCTGGCTGCTCTCGAGAAAAAGGTAATTATTATAGATGCTGACCCTCAGGCAAATGCCACTTCAGGAATTGGCATTGATTCGCGTCAGATTAAATGCACCGTTTATGATTGCCTGATTGATGGAAAGGAACCTTCAGAAGCAGTACATACTACAGGGGTTGAGAATCTTTCAATAATGCCATCAAATATCGATCTGGTAGGTGCTGAAATAGAGATGCTTGACAGGCCGGGAAGAGAAAAGATCATGAAAGGAATCCTAGGAAAAATAGCTGCTGATTTTGATTATGTAATAATTGACTGCTCCCCGTCGCTTGGGTTGCTCACTGTTAATGCATTAACAGCTGCAAATTCAGTGATTATCCCTGTTCAGTGTGAGTATTTTGCCCTTGAAGGACTCGGAAAACTTCTTAACACTATCAAGATAATTCAGAACAACCTTAATCCTGATCTTGAAATTGAGGGATTCCTGCTTACAATGTACGATTCAAGACTGAGGCTGTCTAATCAGGTTGCGGAAGAGGTTAACAAGCACTTCCAGCAAATGGTTTTCAAAACTATAATTCAGAGGAATGTTAAGCTTTCCGAGGCGCCCAGTTTCGGACAGCCTGCTATACTCTATGATGTTGATTCACGGGGTACAGTTAATTACCTGAATCTGGCCAAAGAGCTGATTGAGAAGCATGAATCCGTGAATTAATAACACTCTGAATGACTTTTTAAGGTTACTGTAAACAGATTTGATCATGACAAAAAAGAATGCATTAGGAAGAGGGCTCGGAGCATTGATTGATGGTGTTGAAAAAGAGATCCTGGATCGAAAAGTAGAACCAAATATGGATATTTCGCTGGATTCAATTGACAGTAATCCTTTTCAGCCAAGAACCCATTTTGATGACCAGGCTCTTGAAGAACTGGCCGCTTCAATCAAAAAGCTTGGCATTGTACAACCTCTTACAGTAAGAGAGACAGGGAAAGGAAGATACCAGCTTATCGCCGGCGAAAGACGTCTCAGAGCCGCAGTGCTGGCCGGACTGACTCATGTGCCTGCTTATATAAGGACAGCCGACGATCAGGCAATGCTCGAGCTGGCGCTTGTTGAAAATATCCAGCGCGAGGATCTCGATGCCATTGAGGTTGCAATAAGTTTTCAAAGACTTATTGAAGAGTGCAAGCTTACTCAGGAACAGCTGAGCGACAGGGTCGGGAAACAGCGTTCAACTATAGCCAACTATCTCAGGCTTCTCCGCCTTCCGGCCGAGATACAGCTTGGAATACGCAACAAGCATGTAATGATGGGGCATGCACGCACCCTTGTCAATGTTGAAAACCCAAAGACTCAAATGGATGTTTATTACCGCATTGTTGACGGTGATCTGTCTGTAAGGCAGGCTGAAGAACTTGTAAGATTGCTGCAGACTGAAAAAATTAAGGACCCTGCAAAGCGCGAAAGGAAAAAGAAACTGAATGAGGACTTTTTACAGCTTTCGGAACATCTGAACCGCATATTCTCTACCAAAGTCAATTTCAGGATTAATGAACTGGGAAAAGGGAAAATTGTTATACCCTTTGAAAATCCCGAAGAGATGGAACGCATTTTGGGAGTCTTTGACCGTCTTAACAACTGAAAATAATTATATTTGTCGCGCCGGACCGCTTTGATTTCTGATAAAATCCGGTTTTTACTGAGTTTGAGAACAGTTCAAAAAATAATAATTATTCTCATTACGTTATTTTTTTGTCTGTCGCATGATTTAAGTGCACAGGACACTATTACTGTTTCCAGAGCTGAGAAACGTGTGTTCATTGCAGAACCTATGAAAGCAACTATGCTTGCAGTGGCGTTTCCTGGACTTGGCCAGATTTACAACAGAAAATACTGGAAGGTTCCCTTTGTCTATGCAGGATTTGGTGGCCTTGCTTACACTGTAAGCTTTAATACATCAAAATATAATGAAATGATGAAGGCCTATCAGGATTTTACGGATAATGTCCCTGAGACCAACAGCTACAGTACACTTACGTGGTTAAAAGAAACCGAGCCGTCTGAATATGACCCGGTTCTTTATCCCGGTTCATACGACCCTTCCATATCAACATGGGTGGAAGATAACCTGATTAAATCAATTGATTATTACAAGAAGAATCGCGACCTTTCATATATCGGAATAGCTGCCTGGTACCTTTTAACTGTTCTTGATGCAAACGTCGACGCCAGCCTCTCAAATTTCGATATCAGCGATGATCTTGATCTTGAAGTTACTCCCTTGCAGTTACCCGTACCTGGCGTGACAGGAGCTGGATTGAATATTAGCCTTATTTACACTTTTTAACAGAAAAATAAATAATGAAACTTAAGACATTCCTGATAGCACTTTTTCTTGCAGTTCTGATTGCCAATGCATCCGCTGTCAATGATACTATAATCCTTAACTCAGAAATCTACACTGAAAAAATTTCAGCTGACCTCGACAGCCTTGTCAACAGCTGGTACGTCAGGATGGCAATAAAAGATCATCCTGAAGACTTTGTATCTGATTCAACAGGAATAGAGTTTTCCGATTCAATTTATAAGCAGAGGCTCAGCAAAATAAATTCAATTATTAAACTTCCGTATAACAGCATAATAAGAAATCATATACACGTATATACTATCAGACAGAGAAAAAATTTCAGTGCGGTTCTTGGACTGGCAAGCTACTATTTTCCGATGATAGAGGATATTTTTGATTCTTACGGCATTCCTTCTGAGCTGAAATATATGTCGGTCATTGAATCAGCGCTCAATCCTAACGCAGTCAACCGGTACTCTGGCGCTACGGGTATGTGGCAGTTCATGTACAGTACCGGCCGTATGTACGGTCTGAATATTAATTCTCTGGTCGACGACAGGAGGGATCCGGTAAAGTCGACACATGCAGCTGCAAAATATATCAGGGACCTTTACAAAATTTATAACGACTGGATACTCGTAATTGCGGCATATAACTGCGGACCGGGTAATGTGAATAAAGCGATCCGCCGGTCGGGAAACAAGAAGGACTACTGGGAAATATATTACAGGCTGCCAAGGGAAACAAGAGGCTATATCCCGATGTATGTCGGAGCTACCTACGCAGTCAATTATTTTGCCGAACATAATATCAAGCCTCTTCCTCTGAACATCCCTGTATCGACCGATACCATCATGGTAAACAAGGACATTCACCTTAACCAGATTTCGGAAGTAATGGGTATTCCGATTGGAGAGCTCAGAGCTCTTAATCCTCAGTACAAGACGGGTCTTGTTCCCGGATCTGCAAAACCACTCTCCCTGACTTTACCAATGAGCCATCTCGGAGATTTCATTGATCTGAATGATACCATCAGGAACTATAAACCTGACCTTTATCTCACAAGGATTAACCTGACCGCCGATCCGTCCCGTTCGACCTATGTACCTGTCGATGTAAAAGGAAAAACAAAGCTGATCTACACTGTTAAGGACGGCGATAACCTTGGCTATATATCGGAGTGGTACAAGGTAGGATTATCCGACCTCAGGTACTGGAACAATATTTACAGAAATACTATCCGGGTCGGCCAGAAGCTTGCTATTTATGTTGATCCTTCAAAATCAGATTATTATTCAAAAGTCAATACAATGGCTTTTGCAGAAAAACAGCAGATGATCGGAAAAACGGCACAGTCCAACCCTGTTATGACTGCCCTTCAATCCGGGCCGGATGGAGACTATATAACTTATACTGTCCGGTATGGTGATACAATCTGGGATATTGTAAAAATGTTCGATAATGTCAGCACCACTGATGTCCTTTCATTAAACAACATCAGCGATCCGGGTAAAATTAAAGTTGGACAAATACTAAAAATTAAGAAGAAGAGCTGAGCTCTTTCCAGAAATGCGCCCTTTCAGGTCATTTTTATTATTACTCATCATCCTGATCTGTTTTGCAGGTCTTTCTTATATTTTACCATGGGATCTCAATTTGCCTTCAGCTGAAAGCCTGATCCCGGAAAAACTGATCCCGACCTTAAATAAAGATGATTCTGCGAAAAGCACAACTGAAGAAATAAGTGCCGCTGACACTTTAATACCATCCACACCTCCGGCCGTTATCACACCTGACTCAGCATCTGCTGTCCCGGGGCTTCCGGCATCGGATCCCATGGAAGTATTCCTCGATTCGCTTAAGTACTCCAAAGGACAAGTAAGGATCCTTTATTACGGTGATTCACAGATTGAATATGACCGTGTCACTTCTTATCTCAGACGATCTTTCCGTAAAGACTATGGCGGTACAGGACCGGGATTGTTCCTTCCTGTGATGCCAGTACCATATACCAAATCATTTTATGTCAGGGCTTCATCGAACTGGAGAAGATTCACTTATCTTTCATTTAAGAACGGGGAAATAAAACATAATGATCTTGGTCCGTTTATGGCATTCTGCCGTTATTTACCTGATGGACAGGTATCTTCAGGCAGGGTAAAATCATGGATCCGGATTACTCCCTCTGTGTACTCCGACGACAGTGAATCAAAATATGAATTTCTGAGAATTTTTTACAGGAATACTCTTGACTATGTTAAAATTGATGTCAAATCAGGAAATAATCTCGACTCCTGCGTAACGCCCCTTTTACACTTCTATTTCTTATCTGCTTTCTTTTTGTGTAATCGGCTTTTTCTGATAATAGCTGCC
>JBGPAF010000075.1:0-6684 GCA_041480535.1 Bacteroidia bacterium | reverse complement strand
GTAGGCGCTGGGCATTCTGCCTTGAAACCCAGCATTTCGCCGATGCAGTTAATAAACCCCATTTTCCGTCCACTATTCTGAACCCTGGCAAAGAGTACAGGCATAGCTGCATCTATAAATTCAGTACCAGATAAAGATTTGACAGTTTCAAATTTTCAAATTTTCAGATTTTCAAATTATCAGATTATAAATATTTAAACTAACCAACATGCAAAACGAAAAAAACAATTACCTGTTTCCTCTGATCGTGATGGCCTCTCTCTTTTTTCTGTTTGGCTTTATCACTACTATGAACAACTCGTTGATTGACTACCTGAAGAGTGCCTTCAATCTGAACGAGGTCGAAAAACAATTACCAAATACATTCTTTTATGGCGCCTATATTCTTTCGATTCCTGTAGGTTATCTGCTGAATAAGATAGGCTACAAGAATGGTGTGCTTGCCGGACTTGGACTGATTAGCCTTGGATTCTTCCTGTGTATACCTGGTGTGGCAGCCGGATATTATGGATTTCTGAGCGCTGTTTCAGTGTTTGCTATCGGTGTTGTTTTACTTCAGGTAGCTGCCAATCCTTATGTGAACGCACTTGGGAGCCCTGAAACTGCAGCTAGCCGTCTGACACTTACAAATGCTCTTAATTCACTGGCTACTGTCATTGCCCCGTTATTTGTATCAATGCTGATTGTCTCGGCAAATACCGGGGGAACTGCTGATCCTAAAGCTGTGCAGGGCCCTTTTGCAGGTATTGGAATTGTTACACTGGTGATAGTGGTCATCATGTTCTTTCTGAAATTACCCGAAATTAAAGAAGGTGAAGCGAAAGAAGGAGTTGTTAGTAAATTCAAATCAAGCGCTTACAAATACCCGCACATGTGGCTCGGATCACTTGCCATTTTCTTCTATATGGGTGTTGAAATAGGGATTCCAAGCTTCTTTGCTGATTACTCATCTAAGCTGGGATTCGCTTTTGATGGTGAAATGCGGACGAAAATGCTGGCTTATTACTGGCTTGGACTGATGATAGGCCGTATCGCCGGTATTTTTATTCTTCGTAAGTATTCTGCAAGCAAGATACTGAGCTTTAATGCTGTATTCGGAGCAATAATGTTGTTATTGTCATTGGTTCTGGGTGGTATGGGAATGAGCTGGATTGCCCTTGTATTATTCCTTGGAACCGGTTTGATGCATTCGATTATGTGGCCGTGTATTTACAACATGGCTCTTGAAGATCTGGGTCCTAATACCAAAGTTGGCTCAGGAGTTATCGCCACATCAGTTATCGGTGCAGCGTTGTTGCCAATCATGATGGGAGGCATCCAAAGAAGCATTGGCCTGATAGTTGCCATATGCTGCCTGTTTGTTTACTATGCATATATTACCTTCTTTGCTGTAAGAGGATCAAAGATCAGGTAATTCTGTTTTATACCGCAAAGGTCTCCAGAGTGACCTGGTGATCTTTGCGTTTATTTTTAACAATAATAATTTAACCATGAATCGCAGAAAATTTATCGAAACTTCAGGAGTGGCAGCCGGTGCAGCCGTTCTGGGAGGTGTAAATGCCAATTTACAGGATAAGCCGGCTGTAAAAGAGACCAGGTCAGTTGGTGCGGCTAAGATCAAGATTGGGCTGTATTCAATAACCTATGGTGGTATCTGGTACGACGGCTCAGCACTGACGTTTGACGAGCTCTGTAAAAGTGCGAAGGAGTATGGGTTCGACGGAGTTGAGCTTGACAATAAGCGCCCTATGGGATGCCCCCTGGATCTTGATAAAAGAAAAAGGGACGAAATGGTGAATTCGCTACAGAAGTATGGACTTGAAATGCCTGCTGTAGCAGCCAACAATGACTTTTCAAGCCCGATCCCTGAGCACAGGGAATGCCAGCTGCTTATGGTCAGAGAGACTGCCAAACTTGCTAAAGACCTGGGAGCAAAATTCGTCAGGTTATTTGCAGCCTG
Organism: Bacteroidia bacterium; assembly: GCA_041480535.1. Classification (GTDB taxonomy): domain Bacteria; phylum Bacteroidota; class Bacteroidia; order Bacteroidales; family VadinHA17; genus LD21. The sequence goes on along the minus strand of JBGPAF010000075.1, from coordinate 4,724 downwards.
GCCTGGCGTTCCTATCCATGAGGGCGTTGGAACCTATGACCTGACAAGAGGTAACGAATTCTATACCTTCCAGAGGCAGTACCCTTTTGCCACACGCCTTGACCGCTATAATTTTGTAAAAGATTGTCTTAGGGATGCCGCAAAAATGGGAGAGGAGAATGGCGTTGTAATGGTCCTTCAGAACCACTCTCCTCTTATCAGGGGATGGAGAGATACATTTGACCTGGTAAGAGAAGTAGATTCACAGTGGCTGAAAATCTGTCTTGATTTGCCAATATTTGAAAACCTTGAAAAAGAATATGTTGCTAATGCCGTTCGTACAGTCGGTAACCTCCAGGTTCATTCCCATTTCGGTGGTGAATATTACCGCGATGCCAACGGTATCATCAAACCCAGGGTGCTCGATTACTATGCCGGTGGAATGATTCCTGATTATGACCATTATATTGCTCTGATGAGAGAGATCGGTTATAACGGATATTTTACATTTGAACTTTGTCATGCTGTGTTGAATGATGACCATACCCGGGCAGGAATTGAATATGTGCATGAACAGGTTAAACTTGCACGGGAATATATGGGGAATATTATAAGTGGCAGGACCTAATATTGTTGTTTTTAATGGAACAGAATATTGTCAAAAGAGGATTTGCAAGCGATAATAATGCCGGAGTTCATCCTGAGATCCTGAAAGAAATAGAATCCGCAAATTCCGGACATGTTGTTGGATACGGAGGTGACCCATTCACTGAAGAGGCAAAAGAGCTTTTTAAGGAACATTTTGGGAGGGAAACAGAGACTTTTTTTGTGTTCACAGGCACTGCCGCTAATGTTCTTGGTTTAAGTGGTGTTACACGATCGTGGAATTCAGTGATCACAGCTTTTACTGCACATATAGAACAGGACGAATGCGGGGCACCTGAAAAATTCATTGGATGCAAAGTTCTTACGGTTGACACCCCTGACGGAAAACTAAAGGCTGAAATGCTGGCAAAGCATATGCATGGCTTTGATTTTGAGCATCATTCACAGCCAAAGGTGATTTCAATAACCCAGGCGACTGAAATGGGAACATTGTATACCCCTGGAGAAATCAGGTCGTTGGCTGATTTTGCTCATGAAAGAGGGATGCTTTTACATATGGATGGTGCAAGGGTGGCAAATGCAGCAGTATCGCTTAATCTGCCATTTAAGTCATTTACAACAAATGCAGGAGTTGATGTTCTTTCCTTTGGAGGAACAAAAAACGGGATGATGTACGGCGAAGCAGTTTGTTTCCTGAAAAAGGGAATTTCAAATGATTTCAAGTATATCAGAAAGCAGGGGATGCAGCTGGCTTCAAAAATGCGATTTATTTCAGCACAATATCTTGCTTATTTCAGGAATGACCTGTGGAAGAGAAATGCAGCGCATTCTAATTCAATGGCTTTAGTTCTTGCCGGAAAGATGAAAAATCTGAACAGGGTTCGTATCACTCAGCCTGTTCAATCAAATGGAGTGTTCGCCATCATTCCCGGAGATGTGGCAGAAAAGGTCAGTAAAGAATACTTTTTCTATCCCTGGAATGAGCTTACATCGGAGTACAGGCTAATGACCAGCTGGGATACGAAAGAAGAGGATCTTAATGACTTTATATTACTGCTGGGAAAAGAACTGAATAAATAAAGCCCCCTTCAGGGGGTTGGAGGTAATAAAAAAGCCGGACCATATGATCCGGCTTTTCGAATAAACAGGAATCTTATCTATTTAAGAGTAAAGTTTATTGGTACCATGTACCATACAGGAACAGGTTTTCCACCCTGTTTACCTGGTTTAAACGCTGGAAGTGTCTGAACAACTCTGATAGCTTCTTTATCGAGTTCGGGATCCACACCCTTGAGTATGCTTACCTTATCGACGCCACCTTTTGATGTAACACAGAATCTTACAATGACCTTTCCCTGGATATTGTTTTCCTTGGCAACTTCCGGGTACTGGGTATGTTCGGAGATGTATGCTAAAAGCGCTGCTTCACCGCCCGGGAACATGGGCATTTCCTCTACAACAACGAAGGGTTCGGCTGCATCTGCATCTTCCTGGACTTCTTCAGCAACAATGTCTACATTTTCAACTACTTGTTCGTCCACTACTTCTACCTGAGCCTGATCTGCAGTCATAAGCTGTACATTATCCTCCGGTTTAACAGAGTCAACAACAACGGGCGGGACATATCTTGCCTGCTGAATCGCATCCGGTGGAGGAGGCGGAGGAGGCGGAGGAGGTGCAAGCTGATCAGCCGGGGTATCAAGATTTTCCATCTTGATCTCAACCGTTCTTTCTGCACGTTTAGCCTTGTTTTCCGCAGCTTTTGTATTCAGATAAGGTGTAATTATAGCAGTACAAATCAAAATTATGCCTATGAGAAGTGCAATAACTACGTTGCGGTTGTACTTTTTACGCAGAGTGTAAGCTCCGTACTCCTTGTTTCTGTTCTCAAAAACAATATCGTCAAAGGCAGGTGCTGTAATCTTTTCTTTTGCCATTTTCTTAAGGTTTACGGGTTATTTGGCTGAAGCAGTGGCGGTAGGTGCAATTCCTGCAGCCGTTTCCACCATCAAAGCCTCATACCAAGCGATTTTCACGAACGTATTACGGGCAATTCCACAGATATTCATTTCATCGAGGATATCCACAAAATTACCATAAGTAGCATTCTTGTATGCTTTAATAAGTACAATTGGTCCGGTATCGTCATCAGTTTTCATCCTGCTTTTTGTGCTCCGGGCAGAATCCTGTGATATCGGAATTTTACCTGAAAGAACCTGTTGATCGAATTCTGCAAGCCTTCTTGCAAGAGTTCTGTTCCTTTCGAGCAGAATTTTACGGATACCTTCCGCACTCAAATCTGTCTCGGTAAGTGGAGGCAGAATTGGTGGAACAGCACTATATTCCTCTGGTTTTACTGATCCCGGGTAAGTGTAAACTTTATTATCGGGACCAAGTAATATATTCAGAGTACGGCTCGCTGAAATCCTCGGAGCCTGTTGATTGATTGGATCATTGATCCTCTCCGGAAGAATAATTTGCATGACCTTTGATTTGGTCATAGCACCCACAAGCATAAAGAATACGATTAGCAGACACATAAGGTCAACCATCGGGGTCATGTCAATATGAGGAGCATGTTTTTTTGCTTTCCTCTTCCCGCCTTTTCCTTTTTCTTCTACAATTATCTCTGCCATATCATTGCTGTATTTCTTCTAGGTTTATTTTAGTTGCTTCAAGATTTGTAATCAGATTAAACCTGTTTACATTCTTTTCCTGAAGAATATCAAGGACTTTCTCGACAACATCGAATGTGGTTTTTGAATCTCCCTTGATCGAAGCTTTGATATTCGGATTCACCTGTCGTGCACATAGGATCCAGTTCGCCAGCTGATTATCAGTTGAGTCCATTGGAATTCCTGATTGTAGAGTCTTCTTGAGGTTGTTATCCTTAGTATTCAGCCATTCTTTCATCTGCATTATCGGAACGCCCATTGAAGACATTTGTTGCTGGAAATTCCTCAGTTCGGCTTGAGTGAATTCGATACCGTACCTTTTTCCCATCTCAGCCAGAATCTTTGGTCTGAACGCAAGAATGGTATCTGGTCCGTTATCAAAATTCATGAAAACCTTTCCATCAGGGGCAAGCAGGAAAGTCATTGTATTAAAATCATCCATTTTTGTTTCTGATATTGAAAAGGGCGTATCAACATTGGCCGGTTCTGGCTGCCTCATCGTTGTGGTAAGCATAAGGAAAATAAGTACCACTGAGAACAGGTCAACCATCGGCGTCATGTCAATATGGGGCGACTTGGTTGGTAATTTAATCTTTGGCATCTTTTAACTTTTTAGTGATTATTAACCAAAAGATTCATTATTTCTTGGCTCTCAGTGAAGCAGCAAAATTCTGTGTCAGACTGAAACCTGCTTCATCAATTTTAAATGTGAAAGCGTCAATGGTCGAGCTAAAATAGTTGAACGCAATAATTGACAACGTAGAACCTGTGATACCGAATGCGGTATTTACAAGAGCTTCAGAAATACCTTGTGAAAGAGCGAGTGCATCAGGAGCACCTGACTGAGCAAGAGCGGCGAATGCGCGGATCATACCGAGAACTGTTCCGATAAGACCGATCAACACAGATATTGAAGCAAGTGTTGTGAAGATAACCATGTTCTTTGAAAGCATCGGAAGTTCAAGAGCTGTAGCTTCCTCAAATGATTTCTGAATTGAGAGGATCTTCTGATCTTTCTCAAGTTCCGGGTCATTCTGAAGGTCGCGGTAACGGGAAAGACCAGCTTTCATAACATTGGCGAGCGAACCTTTCTGCTTGTCACAAGCTTCAAGAGCTTCTTCAATTTTATCCTGAGCAAGAAGATTCTGAAGATTGCGGACGAAAGTGTTCAATTTCCCTTTTCCTTTTGCCCTTGACAGTGTTATTATCCTTTCAATAATGAAAATGACAAGAACCAGCACGCAGGTCATAAGAATAGGGACAATAAAACCTCCCCTGTAAATAATTCCTAAAAAGTTACCCTCCAGGGCAGCCATCTTATTGTTGCCACCTTCGAAGTTAACAGGGTTCCCCATCACTTGCGTGAACAATATATAGGAAACCACAAAAGCTATTAAAATAGCGCTTACTGCAAACACGTTCTGCAGTGATTCTTTGAACGAACTTCCTTGTTTACTCATTTTT
>JBGPAF010000074.1:0-6734 GCA_041480535.1 Bacteroidia bacterium | reverse complement strand
CATCATCCTTCCCGGCAGAAAGAGATGAACCCGTATTGCCACGTTTTTGATCAGGCTGACCAGGTTGATTCTTTTTTACATATTTCCTGTACAGGCTGAATCCAAGAGCAGCAAATACAAATGCAAACAAGATAATATCTTTACTTTCCATTGTGATTGATTTTTGGGAAAAGGCAAATTGCAAACTAAAGCGATATCTTTTTCAAATATATTATTAATCTTTCAATGCAAAACCTTACCAATAATAAATGAACTATTTCAAGTTAAAACTGAATTATCGGTATTTCAGCTCGTTCTCTCTGAGCCGGCAAATCTCTTATTTTTGATAAATCTTTGAGTTTTAATAAATAATTCAATATTTTCGTACTCTGAAAAATCCATACCTGTCCATGGTATGACGTACTTTTGAAGATATTGAACCTTAAAGGATTGAATATGATTAAAGAAAATCCGGAAGACTTTGTTCGGGAAGAACAAAACGGAGCAAATACTGATGCTGCCGGTACTGAAGATGCCCTAAAGACTGATAAAGCGGAAGAAAACGATACTTCCGCGGACAAAAAGAGTACTGAAGATAATTTAAAAATTGAGACAGAAAAGAGTGAAGCAGGTGATGATTCAGTTATTGCTTCTACGCCTGAAAAACAATTTTTAACGCCTGAAGAATTCCATGAATTGGATGGAATTGACCTTCCTCCCGTCGATTACTCAGGATTCTCAAAAAGTGATCTTGTCGACACGCTTGCCCTGATAATTGAAAACAGACCTCCTTCAGAGATCCGCGATGATGTCGAAAGGATAAAAGCCCTTTTCTACAAAAAGCTTAAACACGAGACTGAGGAACGGAAAAGTAAGTTCCTTGAAGGCGGCGGAAAAATCGATGAGTACAAGATCTGGGTCGATCCTCTCGACTATCGTGTCAAGGAACTCCTTGATAAATACCGGGAGAAAAAGAATGACTATACTAAAGTTCAGGAAGCCGAGAAATACGAAAACCTGAAAAAGAAATATGATATTATTGACAAGATAAAAGATCTTGTCAATCGGGAAGAATCAATAAATAAAACTTTTCATGATTTCCGCTCTTTGCAGAATGAATGGCACTCTATTGGAGTTGTACCTCAATCCTCTTTAAAGGATCTCTGGGAAAATTACCACCACAGTGTTGAAGTGTTCTATGATTATATTAAGATAAATAAAGAACTTCGCGACCTCGATCTAAAGAAAAACCTTGAAGCTAAAATTGTGCTGTGTGAAAAGGCTGAGGAGCTTTTACTTGAACCTAATCCGGTAAATGCTTTCAGATCCCTGCAGGATTTTCACAATCAATGGCGCGAAATAGGCCCGGTTCCGCCGGAATCCAAAAACGAAATCTGGGAAAGATTCAAGGAGGCCACTTCACAGATCAATAAAAGACACCATGAATACTTTGAAAAGCAGAAAGATGATCAGAGGAAAAACCTTGATGCTAAGTTAGCACTATGTGAAGAGGTGGAAACAATAAATTTACTTGAAATAAAGAGCTTCAGGGACTTCGATGAAAGAGCAGACAAGATAGTGTCATTACAGAAAATGTGGCGGACTATCGGTTTTGCTCCGAAAAAACAAAATAACAAAGTCTACCAGCGATTCAGGGAAGCATGCGATACCTTCTTCGAAAAAAAGAGGACTTTCTATACTGATAATAAGGAGACGCAATTAAATAACCTCCAGTTGAAAACCGAATTGTGCATTCAGGCCGAATCACTTCAGGAAAGCTCCGACTGGAAATCAACATCCGATGCACTGATTAAACTTCAGAAGGAGTGGAAAGAAGTTGGTCCGGTTCCAAGAAAACAATCGGAAAAGACCTGGAAGAGATTCCGTAAGGCATGTGATCATTTTTTTAACAGAAAGGCTGAATTCTTCGCCAATCTGGATACTTCATATGAAGATAATCTTAAAGCTAAGGTTGCTGTTATTGAAGAACTTGAAAAATTTGAGCCCGGAACTGACGTGCAGCTGGCTTTTGAACGGCTTAAAGAACTTCAAAGAAAATGGACTGAAATCGGTTTTGTGCCTTTTAATAAAAAAGAGGAGATAACCAACAGGTACAGAAATGCCCTTAATATGGAGTTTGACAGACTGAAAATTGCTGATGAGGATAAGAGTATCCTGAAGTACAGAACAAAGCTGGATAATCTCAAATCAAACCCTAAGGCATCACGAAAAGTCAGGAATGAAAGGGATAAGTTCTTTACCAAGATCAAACAGCTTGAGAGTGATATAGTTCTGTGGGAAAATAATATTGGATTCTTTGCCAAATCAACTAATGCTGATACAATGATTAAAGAGGTTCAGGAGAAAATTGAAAATGCAAAGAAAATGATTAAAACCCTCGAAGAAAAAGTCAAGATGATAGACCAGTCTGGTCTCGATGATTAATTATATATAATTCAAAATTGTACTTTTTAAAATTTCCTTGAATTGACTGATGTTAAGTATGTTTTTGTTACAGGAGGAGTAACCTCCTCTCTGGGTAAAGGTATTATTTCTTCATCCCTGGCAAAACTTCTCCAGGCAAGAGGATACTCAGTTACTATCCAAAAACTTGATCCGTATATAAATGTTGACCCCGGAACATTGAATCCGTACGAGCATGGAGAGTGCTATGTCACTCTTGACGGGGCTGAAACTGACCTTGACCTTGGCCATTATGAGAGATTCCTGAATGTTCCCACCAGCCAGGCTAACAATGTTACAACAGGAAGAATCTACCAGACAGTAATCAACAAGGAACGGAAAGGAGATTATCTTGGTAAAACCGTCCAGATTATACCGCACATAACTGATGAAATAAAAAGACGGATCAAACTTGTAGGATCAGGGAATAAATTTGATATTGTAATAACCGAAATAGGCGGTACAGTTGGTGATATGGAATCTCTGCCATATATAGAATCAGTCAGGCAGCTTAAGTGGGAGCTTGGTTCCCGGAACTGTATTGTCATCCATCTGACCCTGGTTCCATATCTTTCTGCTTCAGGGGAACTAAAAACAAAACCAACGCAACACTCTGTAAAAGCTCTTCTTGAAGCAGGTATTCAACCGGAGATACTTGTACTGAGGACCGAGAAGAACCTTACTGATGATATCAAGAGAAAGGTTGCTTTGTTCTGTAATGTCGAAGAGAAAGCGGTTATTGAATCTGTTGATGTCTCAACAATTTACGAGGTTCCGCTTAAAATGCTCGAGGAACATCTCGATCAGACTGTATTGAGGAAGCTTGAACTTCCAATATCTGAAGAACCTCCGCTTACTGAATGGAGAGAATTTCTTAAAAGGCTGAAAAATCCTAAACACTCAATACGTGTCGGACTTGTGGGAAAATATGTCGAACTCCCGGATGCCTATAAATCAATATCTGAATCATTCATACACAGCGGTGCCATGAATGAATGCAAAGTTGATGTTGAGTACATTCATTCAGAAGATATTACGAATGAGAATGTAAATGAAAAGCTGAAGGGACTGAAGGGAATACTGGTTGCACCTGGTTTCGGATCACGGGGGATAGACGGCAAGATCATAACGGCAAAATATGCCAGGGAGAACAATATTCCATTTCTCGGGATATGCCTTGGAATGCAATGTGCGGTTATCGAGTTTGCAAGAAATGTTCTGCATTTAGACGGAGCCCATTCCACGGAAATCAACCATAAGACCAGATATCCTGTGATTGATCTTATGGAGGAACAGAAAAGGATAATTGATAAAGGAGGCACAATGAGGCTTGGAGGTTATAAATGCAAAATAGCTAAAGACTCACTGGCTTATAAGATATACGGGAAAACTGATATAATCGAAAGGCATAGGCACAGGTACGAATTTAATGACCGGTTCTATGATGATTTTAAGAATAATGGGATGGTTCCGTCAGGGATCAATCCGGAATCAAACCTGGTAGAAATAATCGAAATACCAGATCATAAATGGTTTATTGGCGTTCAGTTTCATCCTGAATACAGCAGTACAGTTGTTAATCCGCATCCTCTTTTTGTGGATTTTATCAAAGCCTGCATTGAATGAGGACAGCAGCTTAAGTTTTATAACATTAATACAAGAGAATGGACAAGAATACAATTACCGGCATAATTCTGATTTTCGCAATATTTATCGGATTCAGTGTCTATAACGGCAACAAGATGAATAAGTCGTATAAAGCTGCTATTGAAGTAGCTGATTCTTTATACGCGAAAGGAGATCTGGAAAATGCGCGAGCTGAATATATAAATGCTCTCCGTTATAAACCAAATCAACCGGAAGCTGTTGCAAAAGTAAGTGAAATAAACAGGCAGCTGGGATTTGTTCCGGCTCCTGAAAAGAATGATTCTACAGGAGTAATGAAAACTAAAACTGACAGCCTCAAACAGACTGAAACAATAAGCATTTCTGATTCCGGCAGGTTTGGTGCATTCGGAGCTTCGATAAGCGGCGATACAGGTTTGATTACCCTTGAAAATAATAAAATTGAGCTTAAGATTTCACCTAAGGGCGGCAGGGTGTATTCAGCCCGCCTAAAGGATTACAGGACTTTCGATTCGCTTCCGCTGATCCTGTTCTCCGGCGATTCAACCATATTTGGATTTAATTTCTATACCACTGATAATAAGGCAGTTCAGACAAATGATCTTTATTTTAAGCCTGTTTCAGAAAGCAGGGTCGTTTCGGTAACCTCTGAACCCCAGAGTGTCAGCCTCAGACTTATGGCTGGGGAGAATAAATATATAGAATATAAATACACTCTTGCTCCTGATAAGTACATGGTTGACTTTGATGTGACATTCAAGTCGATGGAAGGAATTATTGCTGCAAATCAGAGCAGTCTTACGCTCGACTGGAGAATGTACATTCCTCAGCAGGAAAAGGGAAGACAGAATGAAGAGTATTACTCAACCATAAAGTACAAATACTTCCAGGATGATGTTGTAGGGATCAGGCTGCGTCAGCAAAAGGAAGTTGAGAAGGCAGATCTGCCTACCAAACTTAGCTGGGTTGCATTTCAGGACCAGTTCTTTTCTTCTGTGCTGATCAGCAAGGAGTTTTTCCTGAACGGGTCTGTTGCATCGACAAGGACACTTGCATCAAAAGATTATATAAGATATTATACCGCTGAATTAGGGGTGCCTTTTAATCCGGGCCAGGAGAATGCTATAGGGATGAAGCTTTATTATGGCCCAAACCATATTTCTACCTTAAGAAAGGAGGGGCTTCAGCTTGAAAAGATCGTGTTTCTTGGAAGAAACGTAATTGGCTGGATCAGCAGGTTCATTATAATTCCTGTATTCAATTGGCTTGAAAAATATATTGCCAGTTACGGGATAATTATCCTGATTCTTACTGTTCTTATAAAAATAGTACTTTTCCCGCTTACTTTTAAATCATACCAGTCGACTGCTAAAATGCAGGTAATTAAGCCTATGGTGGATGAGATTGGCAAAAAATTCCCTAGAAAAGAAGATGCCATGAAAAAGCAGCAGGCGACCATGGATCTTTATAAAAGGGCAGGTATTAATCCGATGGGAGGTTGTCTTCCCATGCTTCTTCAAATGCCGATACTCTTTGCAATGTTCAGGTTTTTCCCTGTGTCGATTGAATTGCGCCAGGAGCATTTTCTTTGGGCAACCGATTTATCAACCTATGATTCAATACTAACTTTGCCATTCAAAATACCTATGTATGGTGATCATGTGAGTCTCTTTACACTGCTTATGACTGCATCTACACTGCTAACCATGAAAATGACCGGATCATCTCCCGGGCAGGATCAACCCGGAATGAAGATGATGATGTACATGATGCCTGTAATGTTTATGGTTATGCTGAATAATTTCTCTTCAGGTCTTACTTATTACTACTTTCTGGCAAATATCCTGACTTACCTGCAAAATATCATTTCAAAAAGATTTATTGATGAAAAGAAAGTTTTAGCCACGCTGGAAGAGAACAAGAAAAAGCCTCTGAAGAAATCGAAATGGCAGCAGAGACTTGAGGCAGCAGCAAAACAAAGAGGTATCCAGCCGCCTAAAAGATAGAATATTCTTCAGCTTTTAGTTACATTTCTTACTTAAACATAATGTCTAAATAACATATTTAGATATTATGGTATTCTTATAAGTTAAAATTCCTTAAACATATACTTCACATCCAAAAAAGTCTTAAATTTAGTTCTTCCAATTTTAGGGGAAAAATGGGGAAAAAAGTTAAAAATAAAGATTTAGCTGCAAGGCTTGGTGTTTCAAGTACTTTGGTTTCACTTGTCCTGAATAATAAAGCAGACCAGCATGGAATCCGTAAGGATACACAGGAAAAAGTTCTTGCACTGGCAAGACAAATGGGATATTTCGATTTATTGAAGGAACGGAATGAGATATCTCCGGTTGAGGAAAAACCCGGAGTTATTGGAATGATTGTTCCTTCACTTCATGATCCGTTTATCTATGAAATTACTCCGTTCCTTCAAAAAGCTTTTGCCAGTATTGGGGTTGGATTTTCAATAATAACAAAAGATCCGGATGACGGAAGATATAACCGCCTGGTCGGTGCATTCAGAAAATTCTACAGCGGTCTTATTCTGGTCGGTGAAACAGCAGATGATTATACAATCCGTTCGCTGAGATCGACAGGTTACCCCTTCGTACTGCTTGAGAAATCGGTCAGGATGCTTCGTCTCAATACTGTTTGTACTGATATTG
>JBGPAF010000073.1:0-6815 GCA_041480535.1 Bacteroidia bacterium | reverse complement strand
TCCATATCAAAGATTATCATCTTTTCCTTTCCGATCAGACTCTCTCTTATAGCGTAATCCATCTGGGTCCTTATTACACTTATGTTTTCAAGAGTTGCCAGATTGTTTACCTCAATGCTTTTTATACGTTTCAGGATTGATCCTGAAACCTCTCTTGACATTTTACCGAGTTGTTCCCATGATTGCATCCTGTTTTCAATATATCCGATATTGACCTCTTTTATTCTTGCCCCAAGGGAATGCATATCAAGAAGGATCCCAATATCAACTCCATAATCATTCTCAAAATCAATCTTCTTCAGCCAGCTTTTTTTGGCTCCTATCATACCACTCAACGGTTGAGAAAACCTTCCAAGTTCAGGAAAAAGAATGCTTAAAAGAGGCTTCGCCACCAGCTCTGTCACCCTTCCTGCCTGACGATCAAAACATGACTTTACAAAGTCAGCTTCTCCATTAAGGATAGGTTCGGATAATAATTCAATTATGTTTGGAGGATAAGTAAGAATATCGGCATCCAGGAACACAATGACCTCATTTTTTGCAAGAAGCATTCCGTCGCGCATAGAGTTTCCCTTGCCGATTATCGGACTTGTGTATATTCTGACTTTAGGTAATCTCGATTGCTTTATTGTGTTGTCAAAAGACTTGTCATCAATTACAAGTATCTCATTAACAATGGGCGAACTGGTTACCAGGCTGATCACCTGGCGGATTGTCTTCTCTTCGTTTAGTGCAGGGATAATGACTGAAATCATGAAATGAGTATTTGTCCACTTCAATATAACAAATTTTTCCCGGATAATGTTATTTCAGAAGCTTTTTGATATTATAAAGCTTGTTCAGCGCCTCAACCGGAGTCAGATTATTAATGTCCATTTCAAGTATTTCATCACGGATCTGCTTCAATACCGGATCATCGAGCTGGAAAATACTTAACTGCAATCCTTCCCTGTGGCCGGCCAGATCTGCTATAGGCTTGGTAAGTTCCTGTTTTTCATGACTTTGTTCCAGCTCCTTCAGGATTTCATCAGCACGGGTTACAACACTCCTTGGCATTCCTGCCATCTTTGCAACATGGATCCCAAAACTGTGTTCACTGCCTCCCCTTTTAAGCTTCCGGAGGAAAATAACCTTATTGTTGAACTCTTTTATAGAGACATTATAATTCCTTATCCTCGAAAAAGAGTTTTCCATTTCGTTAAGCTCATGGTAATGAGTGGCAAACAGCGTTTTAGCCCTGTGCTTATTTTCATGCAGATACTCTACCATTGCCCATGCTATTGAAATACCGTCATATGTGCTGGTGCCGCGGCCTATCTCATCGAGAAGGATGAGACTGCGGCCGGAAAGATTATTGAGAATGCTGGCAGTCTCATTCATTTCAACCATAAATGTTGACTCCCCCAGACTGATATTATCAGAGGCGCCAACCCTTGTGAATATTTTGTCGACAAGGCCTATATCCGCTTCCTTTGCAGGAACAAAACACCCTGTCTGTGCCATCAGTACGATCAGGGCTGTCTGCCGGAGAAGGGCTGATTTTCCTGACATATTTGGTCCGGTCAGAATAATAATCTGCTGGTCTTCCGTATCAAGGACGAGGTCATTCGGAATATACGATTCACCAACAGGCAATTGCTTTTCAATGACCGGATGGCGCCCTTCTTTGATATCAAGCTTAAAAGAATCATTCATTGACGGACGCACGTAATTGTTTTCGACCGAAACAACTGCAAAAGAATGCAGGCAATCGAGCCTGGCAATCAGTGAAGAATCCAGCTGAATGGGCGGGATGTACTCCAGTATTGAAAGCACCAGGTCGTTGAATAACTTTGTTTCGAGGCTTATTATCTTCTCTTCCGCGCCGAGGATCTTGCTCTCGTACTCTTTCAGTTCCTCAGTTATATAGCGTTCAGCGCTCACAAGCGTCTGCTTCCTTATCCATTCCGGCGGTACTTTGTCTTTATGTGTGTTCCTTACCTCAATATAATACCCGAATACGTTATTGAAACTCACTTTTAGTGAGCTGATCCCTGTTCTTTCGCTTTCACGTTCCTGGAGATCAGCGAGATAATCTTTGCCGTTATACAGAATGGTTCTTAGTTCATCAAGCTCTCCGGATACACCTTCAGCAATTACTTTTCCCCTTACAAGCTGGATGGGAGGATCATTATTAAGTTCCCTGGCGATCTTATCGGCGATCGATTTGCAGGGATTAAGCTGTTCGCCAAGGACTTTTAATGGTTCACAGCTGCTGTTGTCACACAGACTCCTTAACGGATCAACGGCTCTCAGCGCCCTTTTAAGCTGAACCACTTCCCTCGGATTTATTCTGCTGACAGCGACTTTTGAGATCAGTCTTTCAAGATCCCCGACCTGCTGTACCAGTCCGGCCACATCAGACATAAATGAAGGATTGTCAACAAAGTATCCTACAATATCATGACGGTCACTGATTGGCTGAATATCCTTCAGGGGAAGGGAAATCCATCTCTTCATCAATCTTCCGCCCATTGGTGAGATAGTACGGTCAATAACATCAATAAAAGTGCGTGCGCCTTCATAGGGAGTATGAAACAGCTCCAGATTCTTTATGGTGAATTTATCGAGCCATACATACCTGTCCTCATCAATCCTCGAGAGGTTCGTTATATGCCCTAGCTGGGAATGCTGGGTAATGTCGAGATAATATAGGATCGTTCCTGCTGCTATAACCCCATAGGTAAGATTCTGAACCCCGAAACCTTTTAATGAACTGGTTTCAAATTGTTTAAGAAGCCTGTCGTTTGCAGCTTCAGGTGTAAATATCCAGTCGTCAAGCTTGTACGTATAAAACTTCGTTCCGAAAGCCTCATTGAACATTTCGCTCTTGCGCTTCTCGAAAAGAACTTCCTTCGGCTGGAAGTTGTTCAGCATCTGATCTATATATTCTAAGGTACCTTCCGAGGCAAGGAACTCTCCGGTTGAAATATCCAGGAACGCAACACCTGCAGCTTTTTTGTCGATATGGACAGCTGCAAGAAAATTGTTTTCCTTATGATTCAGAACATTTTCATTAAGTGATACTCCAGGCGTAATCAGCTCTGTAATTCCCCGCTTCACTATTTTTTTTGCCAGTTTGGGATCTTCCAGTTGTTCGCAGATTGCCACCCTCTGCCCTGCTCTTACCAGTCGTGGCAGATAAGTGTCGAGTGCATGGTACGGAAATCCGGCTAACTCGACAAACGAAGCAGAACCGTTGGCTCTCCTCGTCAGAGTGATCCCGAGTATTTCCGATGCTTTGATCGCATCTGCACCGAAGGTCTCATAAAAGTCTCCGACCCTGAAAAGTAGTATGGCGTCAGGATGCTTCGACTTGACGTGATAATACTGCTTCATCAGCGGTGTTTCAACATATTTCTGGTCGTCGGACATAGATCTGGTTGCAGGGACAGTTAGTATTTATTGATCAATAACAAAGATAAAATTATTTTTTCTCTGTGGATCAACCCCCCAACCCCCCAAATTTGAATGTCAACCCCCCAACCCCCCAAATGGGGGGCTAAAAAAAGGTACAGGTCTAAGTCCCCAAGATGGGGGATTTAGGGGGTTGATAACACAAAGGGTTAGAAAAATCATGTTTTTTGTTACCCGTTATTCTTAACTTGGAACTGTAAAAAAATTATAATAATTGTACGTTATGAATAAGGTATTAATTCTTGGTGCAGGACTCGTTGTTAAGCCAATGATTGAATTCCTGCTGGAACATAATTTCACTGTAAAGATTGCCACGACCACAAAGGAGAAAGCTGACAGGATGATCAAAGGACATCCGAACGGCTCATCCCAGAGGTGGTCAACCGACGATACTGATACTCTGGAAAAGCTGGTAAATGAACATGATATTGCAGTTTCTTTCCTGCCTTACAGGTATCATACACTGGTTGCAAAGGTGTGCATAAAATGCAAAAAACCGCTGGTAACTACTTCCTATGTTCAGCCGGAGATGCAGGCTCTTGATGAATCTGCTAAAAAAGCTGGCGTTATAATTCTTAATGAAATTGGTCTTGATCCCGGTATTGACCATATGACTGCCATGAAGGTCATTGACCACATTCATGACAAGGGTGGTAAAGTTGAAGGATTTTACTCTCTCTGCGGAGCATTGCCCGCACCGGAAGCTGCCGATAACCCGCTGAAGTACAAATTCTCCTGGAGCCCCAAGGGTGTCGTTCTGGCTAGTCGCAACAGCGCACTATACCTCAAAAATGGCAAAAGAGTCGTTATTGAACCTCTGAATCTTTTCAAAGACCGTTTCAGTTATAATTTCCCCGGTATTGAAGATCTTGAAGTCTATCCAAACAGGGATTCTATAAGCTATATTGATATATATAAGATCCATGAGGCAACAACAATGTACCGTGGAACCTTCCGGTATAAGGGCTGGTGCGAGACACTTGATGCAATGAAAGCAATAAATATGCTCGACGATACCATTAATGATTACTCGGGAATGGATTATGCAGGTTTTATTGCTGAAAGAGCTGGAACTGACACCGTTGATCTCAGAAAAAAGGTCGCTCTGAAACTCGGGATCCCTGAAGGATCGGTTGCGATGGATTCTCTTGAATGGCTGGGTTTCTTTAGCGGTGAAAAAATGAATTATGGCAAAACATCTCCTTTTGAAATAACTGCCAGCAGGATGATCGGCAAGATGCTGATATCTGACAATGAGCGTGATGTGGTTATCATGCAGCATATTTTCCTTGCAGAATACCCGGGCGGCAAAAGAGAGGTTATTAAATCGTCGATGCTTGATTTCGGATCGACAGCAACTAATACAGCTGTTGCAAGAACAGTTGCGCTTCCGGCTTCCATTGCAGTAAAGATGATCCTGGAGAAGAAAATAAATCTTACTGGTGTCTACAGGCCGGTGGTACCCGAAATTTACGTCCCGGTTCTTGATGAGTTAAAAACTCTGGGGATCGATATGAAGGAGGAGTATGGGTTACCGGAATCTGCTTTCAAAAATTAATAATATGAATAAGTTTCTTCAGGAAATCCTTGAACAGCCTGATGCTGTCGAAAATCTGGCCAACTTTTATTTAAGTCCTGCCGGTGAAGGTTTACTTAAAAAAGCAAAGAAAATCGTAAGTGAAAACAGAATTGAGCAGATTATCTTCACAGGCATGGGCAGTTCCTATTTCTTATCACATGCCGCCTCGTGCCTGTTCAATGATCATAAAATGTATTCCTTCGCAATCAATGCCAGTGAACTGCTCCATTACAACCTTGAACTGTTTGAACGCGAAACTTTACTGATATGTACTTCACAGTCGGGCGAAAGTTTCGAAATAAAGGAAATCCTGAAGAAGCTCCCGGCAAAGGTCCATTGTATTGGAATTGTAAATGAAGAACAAAGTGCACTGGCTCTTAAAGCAAAAGTTGCATTGCTCTGCAAAGCTGGCATGGAAGAAAAGACCTCAACTAAAACCTATACGGCAACTACGCTCGTTTCATTCATACTGGGCTGGTATTTATCCGGAACATGGAATGAAGAAAAAGGAAAGAGGATAAGGAACCTGGCTGGTAATTTTAAAAAGGCACTCAGTAATTACCAATCACAGACAGAGAAAATGCTCGCATTCTTAGGAGACCTCAGTACACTACAAATAATTGCCAGAGGTCCGGCATTTTCAACTGCCTCTCAGAGTGCCCTTATGTTCAGGGAAGCTTTGCATATTCCTGCCAATGGGATGTTGGGCGGAGAATTCAGACACGGCCCCATGGAAATGGTTACGGAAGGATTTAAGGCTATTTTGTTTGCAGCCGGGGGAAGAACGTACTCCCAAAGCCTGAAAATGGCTGAAGACATTGCCGGCTTTGGAGGTAAAGTGCTTTTAATCACTAACGAAAAACCGGATCTGGCAGGCGACGAAATAATGCAGATCTTTATTGATGAGCCTGACGAATATCTGTTTTCCATTCAGGCCATTGTCCCGGTACAGTTGTTTATTGATCACTATGCCAAATCGAAAGGTTACGAAGCCGGTAGTTTTTCACGCGGTGCAAAGGTCACTGAAACAGAATAGAGATGGATAATAAAATTATCGTCGGAGTCGACCTGGGAGGAACCAAAATAATGACCGGGGCTATCGACTTAGAAGGAAGAGTTCTCGGTTCACCGGTAAAAGTTCCCACTGAAGGGAACGACACTGCTGAATCGATAGTGAAAAGGATAACTGGTTCGGTTGAAAGAATATTGACAGGATTAAACATGACAAACAAGGATGTCAGAGGCATCGGGATAGGTTCTACCGGACCGCTTGACATTGATGCCGGACTGATCCTTGAATGCCCGCAGCTGCCAAATATGCACTTCTTCCCTTTACGCAAAACAATTCAGGATTATTTCGGTATCCCCGTTTGCCTTAATAACGATGCCAATTGCCTGATCTATGGTGAAAGTATATTTGGGGCAGGCGCTGACAAAAGAATCGTTGTTGGCTTTACACTTGGTACAGGCATAGGATGTGCAGTCGTTCTCGATAAAAAGATACTGAACGGATCAACCGGCACAGCAGCCGAGATCTGGCCATCACCCTATCAATCCGGGATCATCGAGGATTTTGTTTCAGGTGGAGGTGTTTCGAAGATTTACAGATCCATTTCGGGTAGGGATAAAACCTCTTTCGAAGTTTATAATCTGGCACTGGAAGGCGACAGGGATGCTCTGCAAACATGGAATGAATTTGGTGCACACCTGGCAGTTCCGATAGCCTGGTCAATCAATCTGATTGATCCTGAAGTGGTTATTCTCGGCGGATCAATTATGG
>JBGPAF010000072.1:0-6826 GCA_041480535.1 Bacteroidia bacterium | reverse complement strand
TATTAATCAGATCGTCCCCGTGCGCATATGCTTCATCCTTGACTGTAAATATACCTGTTGTATACCTGTAAAACAGATCAGTCTCACTATAAAAGACCTTTATATCTGAAACGTATCTGAAGTAACTGATATCTACAGGATTATATAGTGCCATTACCTGTACAGTATAATATAAAATTGTGGTATCCTGCATATCGTTCTCAGTTACATCATAAACCCGAAGATTCCTGATAAGAATGCTTGAATCTATTTCAGCCACTACAGGGATATCCGACAAGTCAAGCTTTTCATAAACAATGGGTTTTACTGTTGCCGGATGTTTATCCAGGATAATATCCTCAAGGCTGATAACCCTCGAAGGACTATCAATGACTATTGATGTATCAATATTCTGCTGATAGTAACCCCGAGGCCCTGTATAAATAAGCCTGAATTTTCCGGGAGCCACAATAAAGTTGTATTTCCCGGTAAACATGTCAGGATACCCTGTTTCCAGTGTATCGCCCGATACCTTATCGACCAGGTAAATTGCATTACTTTCATCATATGCAACAATGGTATCTTTGAGGCTGTAGTTCCCTGATAATTCATAAATCCGGTTAAGCCTTGGATTTGTCAGTGTGAGATAAAAAATATCTTTCTTTTTATATTCGGTGGTTATCGAATAATACCCGTTCTGGTCATTGTTGAAAGGCTGAAAAAACCTGTCATCATCAGTGGAGTTTATAGGAAAGCCCATATTTTCAGGAGATTCCCATAATGATCCCGACCCATTGCTTCTGAAAATATCAAAGCCCCCCATACCTTTATGCCCTTCTGAACTGAAATAGAGCAACGAATCATTCAGCGTGATGAATGGAGTGTCTTCGTTATAAATTGTATTTATTTTGTTTCCAAGATTTACAGGGATACCCCAGTCTCCTGAAGGATTTTTTTCTGAAAGATAAATATCGAGTCCTCCCTTTCCGCCAGCCCTGTTGCTTGTGAAATAGAGTTTTTTACTGTCAGCAGAGATAGACGCGTGCGATTCATAAAATTTAGTATTAATATTCTTGTTTAACTTTTTAATCGGTGTCCATGAACCGTCAACATATTCAGCTGAATATATGTTGCCGTCAAAATTATCTGTTTTGTAGAGGAACAACAATGTCCCGTCGTTGTTAAGTGAACATGAAGAACAATCATCTCCGGCTTTCAGTTGTGAAGTTATTTCAACAGGAGGCTGCCATTTTTCCCTGACTTTTTTTGAAAACATTATGGCATTCAATATACCTCTCCGTTCAGTGTAAACAATTGTATTCCCGTCAAAGCTAACGGCAGGATTTTCATTTATTGAACCCTGGCTGAAGTCCTTCCCGAGCCGCTTCTTGCTTACCCTGAATGGAGCCTTCTGATTAGCCATCGCATTATTGCATGCTTCAAGCTGCTGATCAATATATGTCAGGTTTTTCATCCCTCCCTTCTCATTTGTCTCAAGCGCAAGCTTCTTGAAAGTCTGGAAAGTATCCATAGCCTTTTCAAGCTCATTATTGATCATATATGCTTTACCCAGAAAAAAATACGTATCTAAAGGAGCTCTCTTTTCCTTAAAGGAATTGATTTTTGCATCATAGTTTGAATGTTTAACTGAAGATTCAAGGTAAGGAATGGCTTTCTCTTTTTCGCCAGGAATATTCAGGTAGCAGGTTCCGATTTTATACTGTATATTGAAGTTGTCAGGCTTATCCAGAAGAAGATAAAGAGGATTGGCAAGTTCATACTCCTCAAACAGAATGCAGGATTCGGCTTCTGCAAATATCTTCTTCATCTCAATATTTGATTGAGCAGCAGCATTAAATGAAAACAGAACCAGAGTAATCAGCTGCAGTAAAAGGCTAAATATTTTTTCCCTGACTTTAATCATCATAACAAATATAACAATTTTAGAAAACAATCATCAGGCCGATGTCTATTTTTCTGCTAAGTTATAAAACGCGGGTCGGAAGGTCAGGGATATTTTCTAAAGCTGATCGGGACTGTAATTCTCCAGAATTTGTTTGATTTTGTTCAGGAATCTGCCTGCCAGAGCGCCGTCAATTACCCTGTGATCGTAACTCAGCGACAATATCATTATTTGACGGATCCCAATTACATCGCCGTCAGGAGTCTCAACCACTGCAGGCATTTTTCTGACTGCCCCTGTCCCAAGTATGGCAACCTGCGGCTGATTGATTATCGGCGTCCCGGAAAGATTATTATAGCTTCCAAAATTGGTGACAGTAAATGTACCTCCAGTAATTTCATCAGGTTTAAGCTTGTTGCTTCTGGCTCTTTCAGCCAGGTCATTCACTGCCCTGGCAATGCCGGTCAGATTCTTTTCATTTGCGTTTTTTATGACAGGAACAATCAGGTTACCATCCGGAAGTGCTGTAGCCATTCCAATATTGATGTTTTTCTTTTTTATGATACTGTTGCCTTCGACTGAAATATTGATCATCGGGAAATCATGAAGGGCTCTTGCAACAGCATCAATAAAGATTGGAGTAAGTGTAAGCTTCTGACCTTCAGTAGCAAGGAACTTATCCTTTATGCTGTTTCTCCAGTTGATCATTCGCGTGACATCAGCGTCAATAAATGATGTGACATGGGGAGATGTCCTTTTGGACAATACCATATGTTCAGCGATAAGTCGCCTTACCCTGTCCATCTCAATTATCTCATCACTCACAGTAGATTCTGGCTGAGACTCTCTGATAACATTTTTTTCTGGTTTTGAAGCTTTTTTATTCCTGTCATCGATCATCCTCAGAATATCATCCCTGGTAATTCTCCCATCCATTCCGGTCCCGGTAATTTTATCAAGGTCAGAATAGCTTATACCTTCCTGTGCTGCAATATTTCTCACAAGCGGCGATAAAAACTTACCCGAGGGAGTACGGCTTTTCATCTCACGGGTAACAAGCAACTCCTCTTTTTTCTCCTGCCTGTCGGCATTTATTGTCTCACGGATCCTTTCAACTTCTTTCTCTATCTTTCTTATTTCTTCAGGCTTAACCTCCACATTGCTCTCGAGTATTGCGATCGGGTCACCAACTTTTACCACTGTTCCTTCTGAAGCTTTTATTTCCACTATAGTTCCACCTGATGGAGCAGGAATTTCAGAATCAACTTTATCGGTTGCCACTTCAACGAGAGGATCATCCTCTTTAACGGCAGAACCCTCTTTTACAAGCCATTTGTTTATTGTTGCTTCAATAACTCCTTCACCCATCGCGGGAAGTAATATATTCATCCGTGCCATTTAGTTCTTTATTAAAGTTTTTCACCCCCTTTCCTGTTTCCCCCAAGGGGGAAATGCTTTTATTGAACACCTTCCCCCTTGGGGGAAGGCAGGGATGGGGGTAAATAGATCTTATTAATCTTTCTCAATCACATTAACAAAAAACTGGCAGATATGTTTAACAGACTCCGCTATTGATGATAGGGATTCCGGTTATTAATAGCCCGGCCAAGTGTTATTTCGTCAGTGTATTCAAGTTCATCCCCGATGGCTACGCCTCTGGCAAGGGTTGTGAGAAATACATTATACTTATTAAGCCTCTTGGAAAGGTAAAAATTTGTTGTGTCGCCCTCCATTGTTGTACTCAGAGCTAGAATGATCTCACTTATTCCGCCTGCTTTGACTTTCTCTTCCAGCGAGTCGATTTTCAGATCGGCAGGACCTATTCCATCGACAGGTGAAATGATCCCTCCCAGTACATGATAAACACCTTTGTATTGCCGTGTATTCTCAATTGCCATTACATCCTGGATGTTCTCAACCACACATACAATAGACCTGTCTCTCTTTTCATCACAGCAGATGGTACAGGTTTCACTGTCGGAAATGCTATGGCAGATCTTGCAGTAATGAATCTCCTTATGAAGTCTGATAATACTTTCTCCAAACCTTTTAACCTCTTCAGAATCCCTTTTAAGGAGGTTCATAACAAGCCGGAATGCTGTTTTCCTTCCGATGCCCGGAAGTGAAGCGAATTCATTGACAGCATTTTCAAGCAATTTTGAGGGATATTCGGAGAAACTCATTATGGAAGGTTTTAGACAAAATTACTCCAATATTGTTTTTAAGAACTAAACCTTGATGGAATTTTTTCGCTTGCTGACTTTTTGCTATCCTTGCAGATTAATTTCTCCTTCGTATGAAACCATTATTGATACTGTGTATATTCCTCGTGTATACAGTTCTTTTATTTGCAGTTACCTGGATAACAGCCCGCAAAGCCAACAATCAGTCATTTTACATCGGAAACAGAATATCGCCCTGGTTTGTGGTTGCCTACGGGATGATAGGAGCTTCGCTGTCGGGAGTAACTTTTATGTCGGTGCCGGGGTGGGTTAAGGAGACGCAGTTCAGTTATATGGTGGTGGTGTTTGGCTATCTTTTCGGATATTTTGTAATTGCGCTTGTCCTGTTGCCGCTTTACTACAGGCTCAAACTGACTTCAATATACTCCTATCTTGAGAAACGCTTTGGCTTCTGGTCATATAAAACTGGAGCCGGATTTTTTATTCTCTCCAGGATCCTGGGTGCTTCACTACGCATGTTCCTTGTAATAAATGTCCTGCAGATATTTGTTTTTGATGCCTGGAATGTTCCATTCTGGGTTAATGTTCTTATTTTCATCATCCTTATCATCCTTTATACTTTAAAAGGCGGGATCAGAACAATAGTATGGACAGATACACTCCAGACTACATTTATGCTGCTTGCCGTAATCCTTTCAGTGATTTACATCAGCAAGGATCTTGGTACGCCGGTTTTTAAACTTGCAAGAACTGTTCTTGACAGCTCGGTTTCAAAAATGTTCATAA
This sequence comes from Bacteroidia bacterium, assembly GCA_041480535.1. Lineage (GTDB taxonomy): Bacteria > Bacteroidota > Bacteroidia > Bacteroidales > VadinHA17 > LD21. Next base: position 1,975 of record JBGPAF010000072.1, on the reverse strand, counting down.
CAGACTGGCATAATGAGAGATTCTTCATAAAACAGTTTCTCAGCGGCATGTTTATTACAATTTCAATGACCGGCCTTGACCAGGAAATGATGCAGAAAAACCTTAGTTGCCGCAATTTAAGGGAAGCACAAAAGAATATGTTCACTTTCAGCGGTATTATTGTTCTGGTGAATTTCCTGTTCCTTATTCTTGGAGCATTCCTGCTTATCTATGCTCAAAGCAAAAATGTCACTGTTGCCATGACCGACGATCTGTTCCCGACAATAGCATTTAATTACCTGGCTCCTGTTGCAGGAGTTGTTTTTCTGATAGGACTTATTTCCGCTGCCTTTCCGAGCGCCGATGGTGCCCTGACATCACTTACAACCTCAGTCAGCATAGATTTCCTTGGTCTTGAAAAAAATATGGAAATGACCGAAAAGAGAAAAACAAAGACAAGATATATGGTGCATATAACAATAGCATTGATATTCTTTGTCTGCATCCTGATATTCCGGTCCCTGAATGACAGGGCAATAATTGATAAGCTGTTTACAATCGCCGGTTACACCTATGGTCCTTTGCTGGGCTTATTTTCCTTTGGACTTTTTACAACGAGGCAGGTTAACGACAGAATAACTCCCTACATTGCTGTCCTTTCCCCTGTTACCTGCTATTTTCTGAGCATGTATTCGGTGGAGTTGCTTAACGGATATAAATTCGGCTTCGAACTGCTCTTGCTTAATGGATTCCTGACTTTCATGGGATTATGGATCTTCAGCCATAAACAATCCGGGAAGATTAACTTATTTTAAAGTTTAATCAGGGGGAAATATTTTTCCCTCACAGATCCCGCAGATTTACGCGGATAATTATCTGAAAGATAGAGATTGTTGTGTTCCAGTATTATTTTCTTCCTCTGAATCTTCTGTTTCTTCCGGAACCTCAGGTCTGGTAATGACAGTTTTGATTTTATAGGGAATATTCCAGGTGATGAAATAGCTGAATCCGGCAGCGGTTTTGTCCCCCCCGTTACCATACCCTGGGAAGTAGATTGGTCTGAGATCCTTGCCTCCTCCTCCCGATATTAACAATTTCAGCCTTATGGTCCAGCCCATGCTGAGGTGTTTTGACACATTGGTTCTTATACCGGGTGCAACTTCGATAAAATGACCTGTGCTTGTTTTGGAAGGGATTGACGATGTTTTTATACCCCAATAGTTTTCGTGCTGAAAGGCGGGAGTCTCCGAACTGAATACACTCAAGCCATATCTCAATCCGATGCCGGCCCAGTATTTACCTAATGATACCTCGGGCTTAAGCAGATTGAAATCAACCCCGATTCTCCCGAAAATACCTTTGCTCAGGTAATCGTAATTGTACTGGGAGTATTTATAGTTAAGATATCCTGCTTCGACGACATAGGACATTTTTTCGTTCCTGTCGTACGAAATGTACCCTTCAAGATTAAGGTTATTCTTGTCTGTCAGGTAGAGGCCCGGACCGGCAATATCAACTCCGGCTCTGATCTTCAGCGGAAACTGAACAGTATCCTGTGCTTCAAGGCAGCTACCGGAAAGGAACAGCAGGAGGCTAATAAAATATGCGGATATTCTCCTCATTTACTGTGGTGATAGTACGGTTTATTATTAAAATTGTGTCAATATTATTTTGTGTGAAATCATGTGAATCAAGAATATGGTAAAATGTATATCCGCACTCTTTTGAGATCAGGTGAGGGTAGCTCGAATACTGGAAATTTATGGTATCATTTACGCCATTGATCCTGATAACAAATCCGCAGCTGCCGGCAGATGCATTCAATGGGAAAAGAGCTGGTTGCACCTTCCCGGCTTTATTGTATATTTTAGTGGTTTGGCCCAGTCCAATTATTGTGAGACTATCGGGGGCAACTTGTTTATCTTCGATGTAAAATGATGCTTTTAAATATGCGTTTGTTTCTTCAAAACAAGCCTCTGGTGCACAGGATGTCAGT
>JBGPAF010000071.1:0-6830 GCA_041480535.1 Bacteroidia bacterium | reverse complement strand
TTATGGGCTTTTTGCGTTAGCTCTCTTAAGTTGTAAAACAACCCACGACCTGCAAAAACCTTTTGTTTCGGCAGGTCATTATATTGTCACTGATAGCGGCATGGTGGTTTCAGCCCACAGGGAAAGTTCAAGGATTGGAATCGCAATTCTGAGGAAAGGAGGTAATGCAGTCGATGCAGCTGTAGCAACTGAGTTTGCTCTTGCTGTCTGCTATCCCGAAGCAGGCAATATAGGCGGCGGAGGATTTATGCTGATAAGAGATGCTGACGGAAAGACGGACCTGATTGATTATCGAGAAAAAGCTCCGCTCAAAGCTTCGGGAGATATGTATCTTGATGCATCAGGAAAAGTGGTTGAAGGCCTGAGTACCGTGACACATCTGGCTTCAGGTGTGCCGGGCACGGTGGATGGCATGCTCAATGTACATTCGAAATACGGACTACTTTCTTTTAAAGATGTTATTCAGCCTGCTATCGACCTGGCATGGAACGGATTTCCCGTCACTAAAAGCCAGGCTTCTGATTTTAATGATAACAGAGAACGTTTTATTAAAGGGAACACATCTATGCCGGCATTTGTTAAAAATCTTCCATGGAAGGAGGGAGATACACTTAAGCAGCCCGACCTGGCAAGCACCCTGGAAAGAATAAGGGATAACGGCAGGAACGGATTTTATTCTGGCGCCACCGCAAGATATGTCGTAAAAGAAATGCAAAGGGGAAACGGAGTAATTTCAGAACATGACCTTGCCGGCTACAGTTCACTTTTCAGAGATCCGGTATCTGCTGAATACAGGGGTTATAAAATCATTTCCGCCTCCCCGCCTTCAGGAGGAGGCATTATTCTTCTGCAGATACTTGGAATGATAGAACCTTACAACCTCAGGGAAATGGGATTTCATACATGGCAGTCGGTTCATCTGACTGTTGAAGCCGAAAAAAGAGCGTTTGCCGACCGTTCAAAATACCTGGGTGATCCTGATTTTTTTGAAGTGTCTGTCAATGATCTCTTAACTTCCAATTACTTACATGCCAGAATGAGTAATTTCACAATGGATTCAGTAATTGCTTCATTACAGATATTCCCGGGTTTACTGTTCGGGAAGGAAAGTGAAGAAACCACCCATTATTCGGTTGTTGACTCAAAAGGGAATGCCGTTGCAGCGACAACAACACTTAATAATACCTTTGGATCCGGAATAGTTGTCGACAGCGCCGGATTCCTGCTCAATAACCAGATGGATGATTTTTCGGTAAAACCTGGTGTACCAAACATGTACGGACTGACAGGTTCTGAAGCTAATTCAATTATACCGGGGAAGCGAATGCTGAGCTCAATGACCCCGGTCATTATCGAAAAAGACGGCAGGCTGTTTTTGGTTGCAGGATCACCAGGAGGATCAACAATACCTACTACAGTTTTGCAGGTCATCATAAATGTTACAGATTTTGGTATGGATATCCGGCAGGCTGTCGATGCTGGCAGGTTTCATCACCAATGGCTTCCGGATTATATAAGTTTTGAAAGGAATTCACTCGACAGCAGTACGGCCTTAAAACTGAAATCGATGGGTTATGATCTGCAGCAGAGGAGCTCAATTGGCAGCGTTAATGCCATAATGATTTTACCCGGTGGAAGAATTGAAGGAAGTGGTGACAACAGAGGTAATAATTCAGCGTGCGGCTATTAAGAGGCTCTGTTTTTAAGAAATTTTACTAAATTGCCATAAAATTATTTACCACGAAGAAAATAAAATGATACATTTATCAGTTATAAAACTGTCGATAAATACATATATATTATAGTATTTGAATATTTTCAGATATTTATTCAGTTATGAAAAAGCCTCTGCTGATAACAATCATCATCCTTGTTCTGATACTTGCCTATCCTTTTATTAACTATTTGCGTTGGTCCTTTCAAAGCAAAAAGCCAATTGACATTGTTATTCTTGACAAAACGGTTCCCACGCTTGAGCGGCTGAATCACAAATCATTCACATGGGTACTTAACAATGAGAGATTCGTTCATAAGGAGAAGAAGCGCAGTTATTCATTTAAAAAAGATTATTACGGATTTGCACCAACCCGGCCGCTGAAAGACAGGGGAAATACCAAAAAAGAATACCATCTTTCAGAGATGATCGACCTTCCGGAAAAAGTTGATGCTCTCTATTTTGCTGATACCTACGGAGTGTTTTTTAACGACTGGTACGTAGGTGTAAACAAGAGCCGCAGATCAAGAAAAATATATGGAGGTCTGAATAATACTGATTATCTGCTTATTAATGAGATGAAAAACAGAAATAAGCTGATAATTCTTGAGCATAATTCCTTTGATTATCCTACACCGGCATTTGAATCGTTCAGAACTCAGGAGAAGCTTGGCATTACATTCTCTGGATGGTCGGGCAAATATTTTGAAAAACTTGATACAACCGCAAAAAACTTTCCTGTCTGGATGACTTCAATGTACAGGAAAGAGTATAACAAACCCTGGACTTTTACGAAACCAGGAATAGTACTATTGCGTGAAAAAAACATTATTGTTCTCGAGGAAGGAACACACCTGAAAGATGCCTTACCTTATATAATTACTGATGATGCAAATTGTTCAAAATACGGAGTACCATCGTCTGTAGCTTTCAACAACTGGTTCGATATCATCGATCCGCTTCAGAGCAATGTCATTTCAAAATTCCAGCTATCAACAAATGCTCTCGGAGACACTCTTTTAAAAAGTAACATGCTGAGCAGTAGTTTTCCGGCCGTTATCCAGGAACCTGTCAACCAGCGGATTTATTATTTCTCGGGCGACTTCGCTTCCAATAAGGTTAATTTCTGTACCTCAAGGATTAAAGGATTTGGTAAACATAAGGGTATTTTGTATTCGGATAAACCTGACGATACAAGAAGATTCTTCTGGCTATATTACAAACCTCTTATAAATACGATTTTTACTGACTACTATTCATCTTTGAAATCAAAATAAAGACCAGGTGGTTCTGGTATAATGCATTCGGGGCTATGGGAATAGCCCTTTTCTTTACCCCTAAAGCCCCTAAAGGGGACTTTATAATAAACCCCCTTTAGGGGGAAGGGGGCAAAAATTATTGGACTGATCCCGAAACAGCCATCTTCAGAAATCCTTTTTCTTAAATTTGCTTTGGTTTTAATGAAATCCACATCTGCAAATGAAAATAACGCTGATACAACAAGATATCCTCTGGGAGAATAAGTCAAGGAATCTCGAAAAATTGGGTAAGTTGATTTCTGAAATCCCGGCTGAAACAGATTTAGTTATTCTTCCGGAAATGTTCAATACCGGTTTCTCGATGAAGCCGGCTAAACTGGCAGAAAATTTTCGTTCAGAGACATTTGAATGGATGCAGGGTATCGCAGTAAAGAGCAATATTGGAATATGCGGAAGTTTTATCATCAGTGAGAATGGCCATTTTTATAACAGGTGGATTTTCGTTTCATCAGAAGGAGATGTATGGAGCTATGATAAAAGGCACCTTTTTATCATAACCGGTGAAGAAAAGCTTTTTACAAGGGGAGAAAACCGTGTTGTTTTTAATTACAAGGGATTACGGATCTGTCCCAATGTCTGCTACGATCTTCGCTTCCCTGTCTGGAGCAGGAACAGAAATGATTATGATCTTCTTATTAATTCATCAAACTGGCCTGAAAGCAGAAGGGATGTCTGGATGACATTGCTTAAAGCGAGGGCTCTGGAAAATCAGTGCTATGTAGCAGGAGTAAATAGGATCGGCATTGACGGAACAGGTATTAAATACTGCGGAGATTCAATGATTTTAGGTCCTAAAGGTGAAATTATTGCAGAAGGTAAACAAAACGAGGAGTCTCTTATTTCCGGTGATATTTCAACAGATGAATTATTAGATTTCCGAAAAAAATTCCCTGTTTTGGATGATGCCGATGATTTTAAGATTTTTTAACCACGGAGTTGAATGAATTTAACATCCCCCTAATCCCCTTCAAAGGGGAAATTACCCTGTCGCCTGTTGCCTTAAGCCCTACTTAAGTGCTTCAAATAGTATAACAACCGGAGGTTTGGCTATCCTTCCGGTTCCATCTTTAATGTGGTGCCTGCAACTTGTACCTGGTGCTGCTACTGCGACATCATCACCGGTGTTTCTTATTTCAGGGAATAAAACCAGGTCACCTATCTTTTTTGACAATTCAAAATGTTCCTTTTCGTATCCGAACGAACCAGCCATCCCGCAACAACCAGATGGTATCTCTCTAACCTTGTAATTGACAGGTATTGAAAGCATATCAACAGAACATGCCGATGAAGACACAGCTTTCTGCTGGCAGTGGGCATGCAATAGAATCTGAAGATTATTATTAGTAAAAGAGTCTCTTCTTATCCTGCCGGCTTTGTATTCATTTGCAATAAATTCATCAATAAGGTAACTGTTTGCGGCAATTCTTTTTGACTCTGCTCTTAATCCTGGATTCACAAGATCAGGATATTCATCACGGAATCCGAAGATTGCAGATGGCTCAATGCCAATAAGTGGCAGGTCCTTATTTACTACACCCGACAGTGCATTTATATTGTTTTCAGCAATCGCTCTGGCTTTCCTGAGCAAGCCCTTCGAGATAAAGGTTCTTGCGCTTAAATCATGTTCAGTCATTTCAACTTTGTAGTTTAGTGCCGTAAGCAGCCGGACGGCAGCAATACCTGCTTCAGTATCATTGTAATTTGTGAATTCATCTATAAAAATGCATACCCTGCCAATAGGTTTCGCAGGATTCAGAGAGGCAAGATTCTTCCTGAGCCATCTCCTCAGGCTGGTTTTATAAACAAGAGGGATTGATCTTTCAGAAGCAAATCCGATTGTCTTTTTCAGCAAACCTGAGAATACTTTATTTTTAAGAAAGAAATTATAGATATCCGGAACAAATGAACCAATCTTGTTAAAAGTCGAGATATATGCTATTAAGTATGTCCGGAGAGGTATCCCATGCTTGTCATACCAGTGCTGCAGGTATTCCGATTTCATTTTGGCTATATCCACACCTGACGGACACTCAGATTTACAGCCTTTGCAGGCAAGACAGAGGTCAAGAATGTCATAAATCTCTTTATGGTTCCAGGGATCTGAGTCCTTCCTGCTTAAAAACTCACGAAGAATATTAGCCCTGGCCCGCGTGCAATTTTCCTCATCCATCGTAGCCATAAAGCTTGGGCACATTGTTCCGCCAAGTTTTACGGATTTGCGGCAATCGCCCGATCCGTTGCATTTCTCGGCGGCTCTTATTATTCCTTCGGTTGTTGAAAAATCATAAACTGTTTCTATATCAGGAGTCACCGTCCCGGGTCTGTACCTCAGAAAAGTATTCATCAGAGGTGTGTTAACAATCTTGCCGGGATTAAGTGTATTTTCAGGGTCCCACGACAACTTCAGCTTTTTAAGCAATTCGTAGTTGGCTTCACCCAGGATAAGCGGGATAAATTCACCCCTGAGCCTCCCGTCTCCGTGTTCACCGCTTAATGACCCGCGATATTTTTTGACAAGCTTGGCTGTTTCAATTCCGATGGTCCTGAACAGTTCAACGTCCCCCTGATCCTTAAGATTCAGAACAGGTCTTATATGTAGTTCGCCGGTCCCTATATGGGCATGATATACTGAATCCTTCCCATATGCTGAAAGCAATTTAGCAAAATCATCCATATAGGCAGGCAGGTCTTCAACGCGTACAGCGGTATCCTCAACCAGTGAAACAGTCCGGCCGTCACCTTTCATTTTACCGAGAACGCCAAGTCCCGCTTTTCTCAGTTCCCAGACCTTTACCATATCACTGCCCCTTACGACAGGGTAGGAGTATCCATATCCGGCCTTTTTAAGGGCGTGTATCATTTCATTTGTGACTGATTCGACTTCTTCCACACTATCCCTTGCAAATTCGACCATCATAACAGCTCCCGGCTCACCATCAATGAAAAACCGGTTGTTTTTTTGGCTCAGGTTTTCCTTTGTAAGTTCAAGAATTCTATCGTCTGTGAGTTCAACTGCCTGAGGTTTGAATTTCAGTGCTACCAGATTTGCTTTAAAAGCTTCATCCCTGTCCCTGTGATGGACACAGACAATTGTTTTGCAGGCAGGAGGAAGCAAGACCAGGTTCAGCTTTATTTCAGTTGTGATAGCAAGTGTTCCCTCAGATCCGGCCAGTAGCTTGCAAAAATTGAATTTTTTATTCGATTTTTCATCAAAAATCTCAGAATCAAGCAGAAGATCAAGGGCGTATCCGGTATTTCTCCTGGGTATCCTTGGATCGGGATAATCTTCTCTTATGGTTCTTTTGTTTTCCGGATTATCAAGTATCTCTTTAATATTTCTGTATATTTTGCCTTCAAGATCATCCTGCCTGCATTTATAATCAAAAGTATTCTTATCTACAGGGCCGAAAGTCGATTCACTTCCGTCGCTGAGCAGTGTTTTCAGCTCAATTGTATGATCCCTTGTTGATCCGTAAACAAGTGAATGTGAACCACATGAGTTATTACCGACCATGCCACCCATATTGCATCTGCTTGACGTAGATGTTTCAGGACCAAAAAACAGACCGTACGGACGCAGATACATGTTCAATTCATCAAGAACTACACCCGGTTCAACCCTTACCCACATCTCCTCCCGGTTTATTTCAAGGATTTTGTTCATGTATCTGGAGATATCCGCTATTATGCCGGAGCTGACAACCTGTCCCGCAAGTGATGTACCTGCAGCTCTGATGGTCAAGCCTATTTTTTCAGATCTGGCGAATGACACGATCTTCCTTAAGTCGTCAATACCT
>JBGPAF010000070.1:0-6848 GCA_041480535.1 Bacteroidia bacterium | reverse complement strand
GACAGACTATTTTTTCATTAATATTATAAAGTGAATAACTGGTGAATTCAAATAAAGTCATACTGCAACATAAGCTGATCTGCAAATTAATATCAGAAAAGAAGGTAAAACAAAGTCTTGATATACTGCAGGATATGATTTCTGTATCTTCCCTCGGCGATCTCCGTGACGAGTATGACAATATTGAAATGACTTACAGGAATATGCTCAGTTACACAATTGAAGGTATTAAGGATCCTGAGCGTGCAAAGGTTTATCTGAAACTTATACAGTCAATTCTTGGTCTTGCTGACCGTCTGAGACAGGACATATTGTCACGTTATTCAGGATGGAATACCTACTGGGTAATGCAGCAGACTCAAAAAGAGCAGAAACTGACCGGTAAAACACTGGTTGAAACTGTTGATGATCTGATGTTCAAATCAGAACTTGATGAATGGCTGAAATTGAGCAACGAGATAAATCCCGATCCGGAATCTGAGATTTCGCTCAAACACAAACAGCTTATCAGAAAAATATTCAATCATTTATGGTTAACCGACTATTATGGTGATGCTGAGAACAGCCTGATAAAAATAATTATGAGTTCCGGAAAATTCAGGTGGTTTGAATCAAGTCTTTTTGTCAGCGCAGTCACTTTAAGCGCATTCAGGACCTTTCAGTCGGAAAAAATGCTCTACCTCACTGACTTTTATGAAGCAGGGCAGGAAAAGGTAATGGAGAGGGCACTATCGGGTCTTATCCTTAATCTTCATTTTTATAATGACAGGATCCTGTTTTACCCCGAAATAACTTCCAGGATATCCGGTATGAGCAAAGACAGCAGGTTCAGAGAACACTGCAGGCTAATCGTTTTACAGACTATCCGGTCGAGGGAAACTGAAAATCTGAGTAAAAAGCTCCATGATGAAATACTACCAAAGGTAGCCAGGCTTAAACCAAGAATTGAGGAGAAGCTTGACCTGGATAATATTCTTCCAAAGGATAAATACGAAGATAAAAATCCCGATTGGTCGGAGATGTTCAGCGATTCAGAAGAGATTTTCAAAACCATGGAGGAACTTACGAACCTTCAAATGGAAGGGGCTGATGTTTATATGTCGGCATTTGCCAACCTTAAACATTTTGACTTTTTTAAAGACTTCCAGAACTGGTTTGCCCCTTTCTATCCTGACCATGAGATCATAAATGAGATTTTCAATGACGAAATACTTGGTCCGGGAACCAATGAACTGGCTGAAGCGCTTTATAAAACCCCGTTTATTTGCAATTCGGATAAATACTCTCTGCTTCTCAATCTGAAATACCTCCCGTCATCGCAGAAGACAATGATGCTTAAGGTGTTCAGGATGGAGCTTGACGGGCTTCAACAACTTGATGACGAAAAAGCTGAGGTTGATCCGTACAGGAACTTCCGGACAAATGTTACCCAGTACCTGCAGGATATTTACAGGTTTTTCAAGCTATCTCCATATAGAAAAGAATTCGAGGATCTGTTTTCGGGGAAACTTGATATTTATAATTCAGAGTTTTTCAGGATGACGTGCAATTCATCAGAAGCTGAAGCAGGACTCGCTGATTATTTTTTCAGCAAGAATTATTATTCAGATGCCCTTGGCTTATTTATCAGGCAGGTAAAAGAGAAACCGGATGAGTCGCAGCTATATGAGAAAATTGGCTTTTGTTATCAGCAGGAAGAAAACTATGAGGAAGCCCTCAGTTATTATCAGAGGGCTGAACTGATTGAAAGGAAAATCTGGACCTTGAAAAAGATTGGCCTGTGTATGCGCCGTCTGGGTAAAAAAGAAGAAGCTCTTGATTATTATCTGCAGGCTGGCACAATGGATCCTGAAGACATGCATACATCAATTATGACAGGTCATTGCTATCTTGACCTTCACGATTATGAAACAGCTCTGAAATACTACTTCAAAGTGGAGTACACCGATCCGGGGAACCTTAAGATTCTTAGGCCTATAGCCTTCTGTTATTTTGCACTCGGGAGATTTGAGGATTCAGAAAAATATTATGAGAGGTTGTCATCCGGGAAGCTCAATGCACATGATTATATAAACAAAGGTCATCTTGCTTTATGCAGCGGAAAGAAAAAGGAAGCAATAGATTTTTACCGGTTAGGCATAAGCAGCGGCGAAATTTCAAAAGAAGAATTCATGACAATTTTTGAGGAAGACCGGCTGCTTCTCATATCATTGGGAATCAATCCCGAAGATCTGCCTATATTACTTGATTACCTGTTATTTGCGATCGGGTGACCAGCTCGAATCATGTTCAGGGAATCGTGGAGGCGGAGGTCCCTGAAACTCGGGCCCTTGGTCAGATGATCTATCCGGAGAACGCCTTCTGTCATTTCTGAAATTTGTTGTATCATGTTTGCGTCTTTCTCTCTGCTGTCTCATCATTTCCTGGCGGCGTTCATCCATCTCTTTTAACCGTGCAAGCTGCTCTTTTGTAAGATTAGAATCAAGCTCTTTCCTCATTGCCTTTACATTTGAATCAAGTTCCTTCCTGAAATTATTCTGGTTTTCACTGTTCATTTTAGCATACTTGTCGAGGATCTGTTCAATTTTAACTTTCTGAGCATCATCAGGCTGTATAGTTTTGTAAAATCCCTCCCTGAATCGTTCCTCGGAAAAATACATCCTGACAGGCTGAAGCCTGTGCAGACGCAACTGTGCAGAAGTGAGCATGCCAATTACAAACCCGATGATAAGGGTAATGATACCAAGCAATACCGGCCGTGTTTTCATAAAAATGTCAATTTCCTGTTAAGAGACATAAAATGCTTTCATCATAACTATTGCCCAATCCCAGAATAGAATTAAGTGAGAAGGAGCCTTCCATAATATAAATTGAGATAAGCAGCAAAACAATTGCAGCAACCCCGGTTAGTAAAATCCTGTAGAAAACGTTGTTCAGGTTTCGTGCAAATTCAACCTTGCGGACAACAGCAGATCCTGAGGAGTAAATCTTGTCGAGGACTTTGTCGCGGAATCTTTCACTGAATTTGAAAGTAGCTCCAGCCTCTTCAATTTTCCTTGAAGCTGCTTCACTATCGCTATCCTTATCAAGTGATCTGATTAATAATTCTTTTAAATCCGTAACTTTCATGTTAGTCATAATTTTTTCAAAATATTCTTCATTTGGTCCTGACCTCTTGACAGCCTTGAAAGAACTGTCCCAAGCGGAAGATCCAGTATTTCGGCGGTTTCCTTTGTTGAGTAACCTTGCAGCATCCTCATTGCTACAATAATACGAAATTTTGGATCCATACTCATCAGCGCTTTGCTGACCAGCTCTGAAGCTTCCTTTTTTTCTTCAGTCTCATAGTCAGCTACTTCATACTCGTACATTTCATTATTCCCTTTCTGTGAGAACATTGAAAAGAACCTTTTTCTTCTTTTAATTTCATTCAGGGTAAGGTTAACGGCTATCTTCTGTATATAGGTTGAAAGCTTTGCCTCGCCCCTGAAATCGGAAAGTGAATAGAACAGTTTAATAAATACCTCCTGTCCAATATCTTCCGAGAATACTGAATCGCCAAGCATACTTTTAACAGTCCGGGCAACCATGTTCTGGTACCTTGTCACAATCTCCCCAAAGGCTTGCTTATCACCTTCGAGCGATGCTTTTACCAGTTCATTTTCGCTCTTCTGCCTGTACGATTCTTTAATCATACTCCTTATAGACAATTAATACAGGGGCAATATTCCCTTCTGTTAATTTTTGTTAACAATTGATGCTTTCTAACCGGTTCAGTTATAATAATTCTGCTTATTTAACCAAAGAGACTTCATCATCAATCATCAGCTCCAATTCATAGTTATTTGAATACCTGATCAGGAAAAGCTTTTGATTCTCAAATCCGTCATAGTTGTTTCTATGGCGGAAATCAAATTCAGCATGAAGAAGATCCGGATTATGAATTTCCGGATGTGATATAAACTCCTTCCCGTACATCGCCAGTCCTGACAAAAAGTAGTACACAATATCATACCCCTGCCATGCATAACTCATTTCAGAGGGTTCGGTAAGAAACTTCGTTCTGAAATCCGAATTAAACTGTATTACATCCTTCTGTGTATAATCGATCCAGTAAGGCGAATAAATCATCAGGCCAAGATCGAAACATATTTTATGATCAAGATGGTCAAGATATCTCATATTAGGATATCCAAAAACATTAAGATCAAATTTTCTCGATAATGTATGGATTTCCATAATTGATTCACTCATAACAGGTGCATCCTCAGAAGCAATAATGACTACATTCCCGGTCCGCTCAGAAAGTGCGTGAGCCAGACGGTTAATTGAATCATTACCAAATGCCGACCTGCTGTAAAATACCATATCTTTTAACCTGATTTCTTCAAATGGCATTATAGAGCTGAGTTCACTCAGGATCATATTCCGGAACCTGCTGATTTCCTGGTTCTCTTCATTCGGATTTGAATGAATCAGAACGAAATTGCAGTTATAGAAATCTCTCATCTTTCTCGCAATGGCATTCTGCGCAACTTCAATGGTTGAACTGGCCATAAATAGTAATGGATGGTTCGCCAGTACTGAATTATTGCTTAGCTGGACAGGAGATACAACAGGGATTCCCAGACCACCTGCATAGGATGCTACAATAGATAAATTAGCGGAATGGACCGGTCCTATTATAAGATCCATATTGTCAAGCTTCCCTGATCTGATGAGCTTTGTAACTCCGATAGTATCACTTATTATATCAAACACATGAATATTAATATTGAGGCCCATGGCCCTTAGCGTATCAGCAGCGAGTAAAATCCCTTCGTACATCTCAACAAAACCCAGACTGCGGGGATATATCCAGTCGTCAGATCTGTCAAACACTTTATAAACCTTCTTCCCCTTTATTGATTTTGAAGAGTCAATTTCAGTTGATCTGGAATTTTCCGGAAGGTAGAAAGGAAGGAGAACTGCAACATCAAACGAACCAGCCAGGTTTCTGACGCGAGTAAATTCCTTAGGTCTTTCAAGGTAGACTGCCTGCTCCTCCGTAACAACAGGAACCGTATCCGCAACGACCGGTACTACAGGCTGCTTTTCTTCCAAAGGTTTCATTCCGGGTATTTTAAGATAGTCGCCAACCTGCGGAAAACGAATACCCCTGTTCTCTCTTCTTAATTCCCTGACAGTCAGTCCATATTGGCGAGCTATAGAAGCCATAGTTTCACCTTTGGCTACTTTATGATAATATGCTTTTGCCTCCTGATTCTTAAAAGATTGCTTCTCATTCATGAATTCTTTTCTGGGAAGTGCTATCTCAAAACCGAGCGGAAGCTTATTAATATCAATTCCGGGATTACTTTGAATGATCTCATTTTCTGAAACACTATATGTTTTTGACAAGAAATAGATTGTCTCCCCGGCCTGAAGCTTATGATAAATGAATTTGTTCTCATCGCGAACTGACGATGGATAGGTGGTTGATTCAGTTGGAGTTTCAGATAACACCAGACTGGCTTTTATCCTTATGCTTTGTCCCTCCTTCAGTCCACTGACAGCAGGCGGATTTTCCTTAACAAGTTCTTCAGTTGAAATTCCATAAGCTCTTGATATCGAATAAATAGTCTCGCCTTTTTTAACTAAATGAAGGTAATAGGTCACTCCCGAGATTAAAATTTTTTCTTTCGACCGTTCGACAGCGACCTGTGGCCAACCCTGCACGCTGAAAGCCAGAACGATAAGAAGTGTAATTAATGACCTGAATTTAGTAATCCGGTTCATCTTGTTTATTTAAGTGTTTCCATGAATTTCTTACAATTCTTTTCGATTCTCTCCCGTACGTTTGTTATATCCGCCCTGATAAACTTGTCACCAGTAATCTTCTCATAGAGTTCAATATATCTCTCAGAAACCCGGTTAACAAAGCTATCAGTCATTTCAGGAACTTTCTGCCCCTCTTTTCCCTGAAAACCATTTTCCATAAGCCATTCTCTTACAAATTCTTTTGATAACTGCTTCTGAGGCAGACCCTTATCAAAACGCTCCTGGTATTCATCAGCATAAAAATAACGTGAGGAATCAGGAGTATTAATTTCATCAATCAACATTATTTTTCCATCTTTATTACCAAATTCATATTTGGTATCTACAAGAACCAGACCATGCTGTGCGGCTATTTCTGAACCCCTCCTAAAAACGTCCATTGTGTACTTTTCGATGACAGCATATTCATCTTCAGGAACAAGTCCGCTTTTAATAATTTCCTCCCTTGAAATATCTTCATCATGACGTCCATGCTCAGCCTTAGTTGTTGGAGTAATTATTGGTACAGGAAAGCGTTGATGCTCCTTCATCCCATCAGGCAAAGCAATCCCACAAATCTCCCTTGCTCCTGCTTTGTAGGTTCTCCATGAACTTCCTGTCAGGTAAGCCCTTACGATCATCTCAAGCGGATATGGTTTGCATTTGTGTCCGATTGTTACAGTAGGATCGGGGGTTGCAATTTTCCAGTTTGGTACAATATCACTTGTAGCATCAAGAAATTTTGAAGCTATCTGATTAAGAACCTGTCCCTTGTAAGGAATTCCTTTTGGAAGCACAACATCAAAAGCAGATATACGGTCTGATACTATCATCAAAAGGTACTTATCATTAATATTGAACACATCCCTTACTTTTCCCTTATATATACTCTTTTGTCCGGGGAAATTGAAATCTGAGGTTAAAATCGTCTTTGCCATAAATTTATCTTATGTATTTTTTGTTTTCTCTGTTTTGTTTTACCCCCCACCCACCAAATGTGGGGCTCTTCCTGTAAAGGATTACCTCCCCTGTACGGGGGAAGGGGGGTT
>JBGPAF010000069.1:0-6849 GCA_041480535.1 Bacteroidia bacterium | reverse complement strand
TTTAAGGGATTCCTTGCGGGATAACCCCGGATTCAGAAAAAGATTGCAGGATGAATACAGATACATAATGGTTGATGAATATCAGGACACTAACATACTTCAGAAAGAAATAGTGGAATACCTGTCTGAAGGTTCCCGGAATATTCTGGTGGTAGGAGATGATTCGCAGAGCATTTATTCTTTCAGGGGGGCCAATTATGAGAATATATTGAGGTTTCCTCAGAAGTACCCCGACTGCAAGGTGATCAAAATACAGGAAAACTACAGGAGCAATCAGAAAATCCTCGATTTCACCAACGATATAATCTTAAATGCAAAGATCGGCTATAAAAAACGCCTCTTTTCAAAAATCGTTTATGAGGCTGTTCCACTGGTAAGAAAATTTTATGATCAGGAGGCTGAGGCAGAATTTGTTGTCGATAAAATCCTGGAATACCGGGAAAAAGGAATTGACCTGAGCCAGGTGGCTGTTCTGGTAAGGGCATTCTGGCACGCCAGGTACATTGAGGTTGAATTGAACAAAAGAAGCATCCCTTATATAGCTGTTGGAGGGCTTAAATTCAATGAACGGAAGCATATCAAGGATGTAATCTCATATTTAAGGATTATTCAGAATCCCTATGATGCTGTTGCCTGGCACAGAGTCTTAAAATATCTTCCGGGGGTTGGTATGGTCACTGCCCGAAGAATAATCGAAAAGATCCTGACTGAGAAGGGAATAGACATGGATGCAATTGAGCGGAGCAAATTTGCAGAAGGTCTGAAAAGATTAACAGCGATGATCAACAGGGCAAAGGACAATACGGTCACGATTCCGCAGAAAATAGAATTTATCAAAGATTATTATACTCCATTGTTGCAGGCAAGGGAGTATGATTACCAGATAAGACTGCTCGACATAAATGTTCTGGTCGACCTTTCTTTAAAATATGATTCACTCGAAAAGTTCCTGACAGATTTTGCCCTTGACCCGCCTTCGCGGAATTTTGGTACTAAAACTGTACCTCTGATTGATGAGTCAGAAGATAAGCCATTGACAATCTCAACAATCCATTCAGCAAAAGGACTGGAATGGTACAGCGTGATAATTCCTCATACCCTTGACGGGTTGATCCCTTCTGTAAGGTCATTGAATAATATTGAAGAGATTGAAGAGGAGCGAAGGCTGTTCTATGTCGCTTGCAGCAGGGCAAAACAGGATCTTCTGATCACTATGCCGTCATATGTTGCAACCTACAACGCATTTTTATCATACCCCAGCAGGTTCCTTGTCGAAATTAGCAGGGATAAGTTTCACTATCAATGAATGATAAAATGAACTGTTTTAAAGGTTAGTTTTTCTTTACACTTTATTATAGAAAAGAAGATGGAATGATCTATCGCATCCTCGATATATTCTTTGTGATCTTCCATACCTCCCTGATCCTTTTCAACCTGTTCGGATGGATATGGAAAAGGACAAGGAAATACAACCTGATAGTGCTTTTACTGACAGGTTCATCATGGCTATTCCTGGGACTTATTGTCGGGACGCTGGGTTATTGTCCCCTTACTGACTGGCATTTCAGTGTTCTGAACAAACTCGGATTAACAGATCTCCCGTCCTCATATGTTAAATACCTGGCTGACAGACTTACAGGATTAGATTTTAATCCTTCAATGGTCGATAATGTCACACTGTATTCTTTCCTTGCAGCTCTCGGATTCTCCTTATTCTTAAATTTAAGGGATTTGATAAGGAAGAAGAAACAAGCTGAATGACATGCATGCTTATATTTTAATTTGCTTAGTTTCAGATATTATGCAGATAATCTGCACTCTCTTTAAAGGTTCCCTCACTCATTTCCACGAAGACATTTTTTACTCCGCCCGTGTCAATAGTGGCAAAAAACTCTTTCCAGTCAACAATGCCCTGTCCGACCGGCACTTCTGTCTTTTTTACTGTTGACCAGTCGGCCAGATGTGCAGATATAAACCTGCCGGGATATTTTGTGAAATACTCGGATGCTTTATACCCGATATTGATGACAGCAACCTGGAATTGCATTTTAATATATTCAGGATCAAACTGTTTCATCAGGGCATCATAAATTAATGTGTCGTCTATCTTCTGGAATTCTCCGTGATGATTGTGGTAACCCATCTGTAAACCGGCATTTTTTTACTTTTACGCCCATTTTATTCAACTCATCTGCCGCCATAAGCCAGTCATCAAGAGTTGCTTTTTCAGACAGTCCGAAACTTGAAAGGATCATCTGCGTCTGACCTGATTCCAAAGCAAATGTCATGCGTTCATCCAGGCTTATCCTGAGCTCATCCATTCCGTAATGCGAACTTGGGCAGATAAGACCGGCATCGGTGATTATCTGTTTCATCTCTTTGGCTTTCAATTTCATAAGAGGGCCGAATCCTGATGACTCATATCCCGGAGGTGAACACATTTCCATGCTTTGATACCCAAGGCCGGCCATCTTTTTCAGAGTCCCCGGAAAATCTTTTACCAATGCATCCTTTACGGTCCACACCTGGAAACCGATGGGCATTTTTGCGGGAATGGTCATTGCGTTAAGATCAAGCGGTATTTGTGACGCAAGAACTACTGATCCTAGTCCGGCAGCGCTCCTGCCGAGGAATTCTCTTCTTGACAGTTTTTTCATTGTATTAAGGTTTTTGGAGTTTCTCTTTTTTAACAGATCTCAAAACAAATTTAAGAAAAGAACTGGATATTTTCCTTTTATTTCAGCTATTTCAGCCAGACTTAAAACATCTTCCTTATCAGCCAGAAAATAAAGGAAACCACTATGCTCAAAATAATCATTGTGGTTATAGGGAAGTAAAACCTCATATTCTCTTTCTCAACCCTGATATCTCCCGGGAGATGCCCGATCCAGCCCAGCTTGTCGCCGGCAAAATAAACGACAACTCCGGCAATTACCAGTATAATGCCTGCAATAATTAAGATCTTACCAAGATGTGGCATGGTCCGTACTTTGAACTATAGTACAAAAATAATAGAAAATGTAATGTCTGTTATATACAATATCATGCAAGTTATGCAAGTTATGCAAGTCTTTTCATACCTGCACCTGTACACCAGACCGCACGCTTTACCCTCCGTAAGGCAGTTAAGGAGGGCTCGCACGACTTTAAAATACGGGATTAAACCCCTCCTTGCATGGTTATTAGAACTTTTTGTGTTTCTTTGCAGTCGGGTTGGTATTTTTCAGAAAAGCAATTTATTATGGCAGGACCAAACAATAGTTATATCAAGAAACAACTGACTGAAAAACGTCTGAAAAAGAGACGTGAGAAAGAAAATAAGAAGAAGATCCGCAAAGAGAATTCACCGGGAGGCGGCTTTGAGAATATGATAGCATATGTTGATAAATGGGGCAATATAACATCTGAACCTCCCCAGGATAAGGATATTGATAAATCAGAAAAGCCTGCTGAAAATTCAAAGGATAATTCCGGAGACTGAAACCCGTAGTCCGGAGTCAAAAGAAAAATCCGGTTGTGATTTGAAACACAGACCGGATTTACTTTTAAATTCAGAATGAATGCTTATTTTACCTCTATGGCCCTCTGAGCTTCCTCTGGGTCATTCTGTGTCAGTTCTTTGCTGCGTATCAAACCTGTTCAGCAGCCATTTCTTTAAGGTCTTCTTTCGGAACCTGTCTGCATTTATCCTCGTATTTCCGCTTCCAGCCTTTTTTATGGCTTTCCTGAGAGCCGCCCGGTGCAACACCGGTAAGCAGGATCTTTGACAGAAGGAATAACCCGGCTGTCTGCCAGTAATTCAGGACCGGCCCGTGGAATAAATCAGGTATCAGCCAGTTCCATAGAGCCTGGACACCGAATATAACCAGGATTACGAATGCAAAACCAAGAATTCCAAAACCAATGTACTTTAATACTTTTAATGCTTTCATCTTAATGATTTTTTAACAGTTTATACAATTCATTCAGTTTCTTCCTGAGTGCAAGCACAGCATAACGCTTCCTCGAAATAAGAGTATTGATCCCGATACCGGTTCTTTCAGAGATCTCTTTAAAGCTCAGATCCTCAAACTCATTTTCAACGAACACACTTCTTTGCTCTTCAGGCAATTCCGACAATGTCTCCTCGATTGTTTCCCATATCATTTCCTTCAGTTCCTCTTCATCGGGAGCAGTCCCGATCGATGGCAATATTTCTTCGAGGGTCAGAGGTCCATCTTCATCTTCAGCGCTGTTTTCCATGTAGCTGAAAGTAACGGGTCTATTTTTCCGGAACAGATCGGCGATACGGTTATCGGCCACTCTGTAGAGCCATGCTGTCAGATTTTCAATTTTCCTTATGTCGCTGAATCCAATTGTAAGCTGATAAAAAACATCCTGCAGAATATC
The DNA here is from genome assembly GCA_041480535.1 of Bacteroidia bacterium. GTDB lineage: Bacteria > Bacteroidota > Bacteroidia > Bacteroidales > VadinHA17 > LD21. Next base: position 2,460 of record JBGPAF010000069.1, on the reverse strand, counting down.
CTCAGCCTCCGGGCGGTAGCGGATCCTGTTCCTGATATAACCGAGAAGGCGTTTACGCTCCTCTTTATAGGCAACTGTAATTCTTTCCGACTCTTTTGGACTTATTTAATAGGATCTTTATTTCTGTAGACGAAAGAAGAGGGAATATATTTTAAATTTTTTTTATTGAATTTTCACTCACGAAATACTCAAGTTAATACTGGCTATGAATATGCAATCGCCGTCAACCCGGATCCTATTGGTATACAGGGATTTAAATATATTGAAATTGGCAGTCATGATGTCCTCATGCTCCGGCTCCGGAAATGAGTAAAATTAAATTCATTCTGTTCCCAGACCGCAAGACTGCACTACTGCACGATTTCCCTTGATCTCAGATATGAAAAAAGCTGTCAAGCCGGTTCCCCTTTTTCATCCGGTAATGGTAGAAAAAGAATAACAGCGCTACAGGAAGGACTGAGACAGCTACAATGAGCGACCATTGTAAATCCACAAAGCCGTTCCGGTATTTATCAAATATTATTTCTGTAATAATGCAATATCCTGATAATGCAATAATTGCTGATGCGATTATGTTCAGCCCTTTCAAATGGACTGCCCTGTAGAGAAAAATGACAGTTCCTGTCGCAAAAAATCCAACAACCGTGACTGGAAGACCGACCGGAAAGAACCATTCCCTGCCGGTGGCGATCAGGTCAATAAAAAAGATAGCTGTCAGAATCGTAAGCATCTGTAAGGTTACTATTGCCAAAGCATTTTTGTATGTAAACAGGTAAAGTGTCAGGATTACCCATGCCGCTGTTATTGAAACGTCAGAGAAGAGCGACCAGTTCAACCCTTTGCCTGTTAACAGGTCAAGGATAGTACAGGCAGCGATCCCGGAAAAGGCTATTATTCCGCTTAATTCCCAAAGGTACCTTCTGGTTTCTTTTTTTTGAAGCTGAATGATGCCTGAAGGATAATTACTGGAGATATGTTCCTGTTCCTCTTTATTTTCCGGATCTTTACCGCAAAGAGGGCAAATCTTCAATCCGTCATCCAGCTCAACTCCGCAATTGACGCATAAAGTCATACTCTGTGCTTTTAGTTGTTATTCAAAATCCTAACATGAATACCGGCATCTGAAAGATGTCTGAAAATATTACGTTCAAGCTCACGCGACTGCGTGATATTACAGAAACAGATTCTTAGCTTGTCTTTATATGAAAGCAGAGCACAGCCTGACTTCACTTTCCGGTTGGGTGGGGTAGGAATGAGCTCGAAAGAATCAACCATATCCTCCATTTCTCCCGGAAGGGTTACCAGACCAAGATTGGTAACCATGCCTGTCCAGCGCTTTGAAGCAAGGTTTCTGTAAATGGCACCAGTAACCATTTTTTTAATGAAAAGGGGCATTACCCTGACGGCTAAAAGCTTTTCATAACTTACATTAGATGACAGGAATCTTGATATCTGTTTGATATCGGTACTTATCTGCAACTGGTGATGAACCGATCTAAGTATCTCTTCAAATGTGTAAGTTCCCAGCCTTACGTCAATTTCAGGCAATACAAAAAGAGAAAAATTGCGCATTGTCCTGCTGGGAAATTTGTTTCTCATGTTAACCGGTACTTCAATCCTCAAAACTTTTCGGCTGTCTTTTTTGCTTTTCCCTTTCCCGGAAATAAAGATCTTCTGGAGTGAAAAAAAGTAGACCGATACAAAATACTCGGTGACAGACACTTTATACTTTCGGGACACTTCAAGGATTTCATCAACCTTGACCTCAGCACTAAGTACTCTCAATCTTGGCCTCTCATTAAGCTTGAAAGGAAGATGCCAGGCTTTGACAAGCTTTGACGGAGGAGGCAGTTTTTGAAAGAACTTTAAGTATCCGTCTTCGGACTCCTCATCGGATACAGGCGTTCCCGGCAGGATTATTTCTCCGGGTGAACTGATATGCTTACCGGTAAGTGTCAGGTAAGTGTAAAGCAGGGATTTCAGGTATTCTATTGCACCTACACCATCGGTTAGTATATGAGTGAACTCAACCGAAATCCTTTTGCCTTTAATTATTACCCTGTACAGGGGTTCATTTTTTCTGTTAACGGCAAAAGCAGTGCAGGGGATTTCTTCTTCGGCCTGGATTCGCGGCAGCTGATCGTTGAATTCAAGGAAATGCCAGAATATTCCGCTTCCCAGGGAAACGCTGAAATATGGAAATCTCTTCGAAGTTATTGCCACAGCTTCCTTGATTGCCGAATATTTTACAGGTTCCTTCAACGATGCAGTTACCCTGAACACCGAGGTAAGATCTTCTGAGATAATCGCCGGAAACAATTTCGCAGCATTATCAAGCTTCAGCCAGCCCCGCTCCTGAAAAGATTTTGTACTGATAACCTTCCTCCTTTATTACATATTATATACAAAATTAACTACCTGGAATGATTCTTAAAAAACGACCAGATGACTTCACTGGCA
>JBGPAF010000068.1:0-6897 GCA_041480535.1 Bacteroidia bacterium | reverse complement strand
TATTCAATTATATAAGGAGTTGTATTTGTAGTCCCACCAGGAATCGAACCTGAATTTAAGGTTTAGGAAACCTCCGTTCTATCCATTGAACTATGGGACCGGTTATTCATGGACTGCAAAAATATTGCTTTTTTTGTTTAATTCCCAATCTTTCATAATTTCATGCTCTAAATAAAACTAATCATGAACTGGATCGACTTTATAATTATAATCCTGCTGGTGTTCGGGCTGGCACGCGGATTTATTAACGGATTCATCAAGGAACTTGCCTCTCTGCTGGCTCTTATACTTGGAATATGGGGAGCAATAAAATTCTCTTCATTCACCGCGGAAAGACTATACGATTATTTTGATATGACGGGTAAGTATGTAGGAATAATTGCTTTCCTGGTCACTTTTGTCATAATTGTCATAATAATCCATTTCATTGGATTGCTGATGGACAAGTTTGCTGACAAGATCTCACTGGGTTTCCTGAATTCTCTTCTCGGGCTTGTTTTCGGGGTGCTTAAATCTGCCCTTATACTCAGTGTAATATTCGTGGTTCTTAATGCCATCGATGCCAAGCATCATTTTCTTCCCAGAGAAAAAATTGAAAACTCCAGATTGTACAACCCTATTGCCGACATTGCTCCTGCCCTCTTCCCTATAATAGGGGAAGGAAGCTTTGATAAAAGTTTCGACAGGCTTAAAAAGAAACCCGAAGGGACTCCCATTTAGCCCTCTTTGCTATATTTGCAGTTCGGAATAAAATTAGGATCTATGAATTTCGTCGAAGAACTGAAATGGAGAGGTATGATCCACGACATCATGCCAGGTACTGAGGAATTACTCGAAAAAGAAGTCACAACCGGATATATCGGGTTTGATCCTACTGCCGATTCATTGCATATAGGCCATATGGTGCAGGTTATGCTGCTTGTTCATTTCCAGAGATCAGGCCATGTGCCTGTTGCTCTTATAGGCGGCGCTACCGGTATGATCGGTGATCCTTCGGGCAAATCGGAAGAAAGAAACCTGCTCGATGAAGCAACCCTGAGGAAAAACGAAGGAGGTATAAAAAAACAGCTTTCAAAATTCCTTGATTTTTCCCCCGACAGGAAAAACAAAGCTGTTGTGGTAAACAACTACGACTGGATGAAGGAATTTTCATTCCTGAGCTTCATCCGCGAGATAGGGAAGCACATTACCGTAAATTATATGATGGCAAAAGACTCGGTCAAGAAGAGAGTGGGAGCTGATGCCAGGGAGGGGATGTCCTTTACGGAATTTTCATACCAGCTTGTTCAGGGAACTGATTTCCTTCATCTTTATAATGAGCTCGGATGCAGATTGCAAATGGGAGGATCGGACCAGTGGGGCAATATTGTTACCGGCACCGAACTTATCAGGCGCAAAAAAGGAGGTGAAGCTTATGCATTGACATGTCCGCTGATAACAAAATCGGATGGATCAAAATTTGGCAAAACCGAATCGGGCAACGTCTGGCTTGACCCTGATAAAACTTCTCCTTACCAGTTTTACCAGTTCTGGCTAAATGTTTCAGATGAAGATGCCTCAAAGTATATCAGAATATTCACTCTTCTTGACAAAAACACAATTGAAACACTGATTGAGAACCATAACAAAGCTTCCCACGAGCGGATTTTGCAGAAGCGGCTTGCCGAAGAGGTGACGGTAATGGTTCATTCACGCAATGAATATGATGCGGCTGTTGAGGCTTCCCAGATCCTCTTCGGAAAAGGCACAACTGAATCATTGAAAAGAATGAATGAAAATACATTCCTTTCAGTCTTTGAAGGTGTTCCGGTGTTTGATATCCGGAGAGAATTACTCCAGCCGGGCGTGAATGTAACCGATCTCTGTACCGAACATTCCCGGGTTTTTGCTTCAAAGGGTGAGCTGAGGCGGCTTGTTCAGGGAGGCGGGCTGAGCATCAATAAGGTTAAAATTGACAATCCTGATTTACTAATCAGTGCTGATTCATTGCTCAATAACAAATATCTGCTTGTTCAGAAAGGGAAGAAAAACTACTACCTGCTGAGGATCATTTAAGCCTTATCTCAGCAAGTCGGCAGCTATAATTGATACATCATCAAAAAGATCCGGATTATTGTCAGGGATCCCAAGCTTTTTGAGCATTTCCCTGATGTTTTTTTCAACAGGATTTTTATTTGTGATATGCTTTACAATCTCTTTTGTAAGAATCTCTTTACCGTCATCACCCTTAAGATCCGAAAGTCCGTCGGTATAGCAGACAATCTTTGAATAATCGCTGATATTAAGAATCTGTTCCTTAACAGGGGGTATTTCGTCAATCATCCCTATCCCGACGCATAGAGAATGGAGATGAATGACCTGCCCGGTCACCGTATTGTACATGACCGGCGGATTATGGCCTGCGTTGATATATTCAAGGATGCCGTTTTTATGGTCATACCTGGCTACAAAGAAAGTAATGAACTTCTCACCTGCGGCATTAGCATTTATCAACATATTCAGTTTCTGGATCAGGAGCGGAAGTTCGATAACATCGGTGAAAAGCGCCCTGAAACTCGCCTGGAAATTCGACATCAGGATTGCAGCTGAAATACCTTTTCCCGAGACGTCGGCAATACAGAATCCCGTTTTGGTGTCGGATAGCTTTATGCAATCGTAATAATCTCCACCCACCTCATAATGGGGGTAGTAAAACCCATTGACAACAAGATGTTCGTTTTGGGGCATTGTGGTGTTATCGGGAATAAGTTTCTGCTGTATCCTTGCAGCGAGTTCAAGCTCCTTTCTGATAGCCTCCTGGCGCAGGCTCTCCCTGGAAAGCCTTATGTTCTCTATTGCAACAAGAATTATGCTCGAGATGGTATGGATGAAGTTGAGGTGCTTTATTACGGGGCTCATCCCTTCACCTTCCTCCTCAATATCTCCAATAAGGACGAAAGCCAGCGGGACATAATTATTGTATACAGGAATAATAATATCAACTCCTTCAATGTCCAGATCCTCATTTCTGAAAGAGGTTTCGGTGAATTTCAGCAGCTGGGATTCAACATCAATACCTGTTTCGATCTCTCTGGAAAAACCTCCGTTCAGCAGGCATTCCCATTTGAGGGAATGTTTATAGATAAGAATTTTACCTATACCAAGGTTGTTGCGGAGTATGGATTCATATTTTGATAAAAGCTCTTCAGTCGGCAGATTTGCATTGATCGACAGTGTTATATCGAGCAGGGCATCCAGCTTGAATTTGGAAATACGTAACCTGTCAATTGAAGCTTTTTTTTCGTTCATTATTGTTATGACTTGGCCCTTTCAATGTAGGTCCTGTTTGCCGTATCAATCCTTATCTTATCGCCGACATTTATGAACAACGGAACCATAACTGTACTTCCGGTCTCAATTTTTGCCTGTTTCAAAGCATTGTTGGCAGTGTCGCCCCTCAATCCGGGTTCAGTATAGGTGACTTCCACCACGACATACTGTGGAAGATCGACTGAAAGTACAGTTTCGGTATCGGCATGCACAACCACTTCTACATTCTGACCCTCTTTCAGGAATTCATGACTGTCGATCAGCTCTTCAGTAACATGGATCTGTTCAAATGTTTCAAGGTGCATGAAATAGTAACCCATATCATCCTGATAGAGGTACTGATAGGGGCGCCTTTCCACCCTTGCCACATTTACCCTTGTACCTGATGAAAATGTATTATCTATTACCCTGCCTGTTTTGAGGCTTCTTAACTTTGTCCTTACAAACGCCGGTCCTTTGCCGGGTTTAACATGTTGGAACGAAACAATTGTATAAAGATCATCGTTGAATTCAATCACCAGTCCGTTCCTGAAATCTGCAGTACTTGCCATAAATATTTATTTTATACTTTTAATTAATTAGTTTCCTTCCTTTTTATTTCCAGGGGATATTTCAATCCTTCGTAGCTTACAATTTCCGCTGTAAAAGCCCCGACAAATATTTCAAACCGTACTTTGACCGGCAAAAAATTTCCATCAGCTGAAAACCAGAATGTCATATCATCCTCTGTTTTGAATAATCTACCCACCTCTGTAACAGGGTTGAACTTAAGACATTTTATCCTGCCTACCTTTGTCTTAACCTCATCAGTGCCTAAATATCTGAGTCTTATGGGATAAAGTTCATCTGTAAACCATGTCATAATTGTGATCATGTCACCTCTCTTCAGATCAGCATAACCTGAAAGATCGTGATTCCTTAAGTAGTAAAAACATGAAAGGATATCGTGTATTCCTTTTTCGGCTATATGAATACCTGTCAGATCGCTTGTAAGGATTGACGAATCAGTTCTTGTATAATGGTCGAAGATCACTTCGTTGTACTTTTTGTATTTGCCCTCCCGGATATTCCTTATTGAAAGAACAGGCAATTCAGATTCCGGTTCAATGAAGCTTTCATAGATATCCTTCACCCTGAAAAGAGCATCAGCCATACCTGTGGTTTTGCCGGTAAAAACAGAGTGTAATACTTCTTTCCCTTTTAAAGTGTCAGGCCTAAGTTCAAGTGATGCAATTCCTCCCTGGACAACACCATAATGGATTGCATAGTCCACTTTTTCTCCGGGCAGATATGCTGACTCCTGACCTGTTGAAAGAAAGGGCACCATAAGAAGTAATAATATTGTCTTAAACAACCTCATAATGGTTTTTTATGTAAACTCTTATTTTAACAGACAAATTACCTGCCAAGGATATTTTTTTTAGGACGCGAAGTTATGAAATCTTTAAGATAAAAAGGCTCAAAATATGCAATATCTTCAAACCGGCGTTCTCTAAGTGATTTAAATGCAGGCTCATACATATAAGCGGCAGATATCCGAAACTCATCATCAAATAGAATATTCCCTCTTTTTAATACCTCTCTGCATTTAGAAGCACCATCACCGAAAATCAGCACCCGGATATTTTCGGGTATGTCACTGAATGACCTTTCATCAATTATTTCAGCAGAAATCTCTTTTATCGCTTTACCCTCCGATGTAAATATCGAAAAATAGACTTCCATCCTTCGCGCATCAAGCATCGGCACAAACAATGAGGTTTTATCTGTCCCGTATTTTCTTTTAACTGTTTCATCGATTCCATGGAACATTGAAAGAGTGGTTTCAATTCCGATCAGAGGGATTGATGCGGCATATGCTATCCCTTTAGCTGTTGAGACTCCTATACGAAGTCCGGTAAATGAACCGGGACCTTTACTTACAGCTACAGCATCGAGATCACTGACTCTCAGGCCAGCCTCTTTCAAAAGTTCTTCGATGAATACAGTTAACCGTGAGGCATGTGACTTGTTTTCGTTGCTTTCTCTCAGGGCAACGACACCATTGGCGTCGCAAAGTGCAACAGAGCAAACAAGCGTTGAGGTCTCAAGACAGATTATCATGTCTTATGAGGATTCCTGGATCTATTTTACCGAATAAAGATCATCCTTTTTGACAATTTCAACAAGCGTGCTGTCGGACAGTTTCTTGCTGATTGCACTGAACGGTGAGGAAATAACGCGGTCACCTTCGGAAACTCCTGACAGGACTTCGATATAGCTGTTATCCTGAATTCCTGTTTTGACATCTTTTGCAAGAGCCCGTTCTCCGTCAGTTATAAACACTAATGTGCGTATTTCTTCATCCGTTACTTTCTGAACAATTTTAGTGGTGTCGGTACGTGTAGTTACTGATTGTATCGGAACGGTCATGATCCCTGATTTTGTTTCAGTCTGGATATCAACAGAAGCTGACATACCCGGCCTGAGCGGATGTTCAGATCCTTTGGTTTCCAGATCCTTATAAGATTCAGGCAGGACAAGTATTTTTACATCAAAGTTAGTGACCTGATCGGCTGATACTCCTGTGGTCTTTGCTGAGTTCGCTATTTCTGTAACTATTCCTGTGAATTTATAATCAACATATGCATCCACCTCAATGGTCGCGGTATCGCCCAGTTTAACACTGGGAATATCGTTCTCGTTAACCTCAACCTGCGCTTCCATCCTTGAAAGGTCAGCTACCCGGAGCATATCCGTTCCAGCCATCATTCCTGTTCCGGCTACTCTTTCACCAAGTTCCACCAGCAGCATTGAAATGGTCCCGGTCATCGGAGAATAAATTGATGTTTTGACAAGTTGTTCATTAGCTTCCTTAAGTGAAGCTTCAGTGCTTACAACGGAAAATTTTGCAGCATCAACTTCAGCTTTTGCAACAGAATATGATGCTTCAGCCTGCTCAAATTCCGATTTGGATATCGTCTGCTCGTCGTATAATTGTTTGGTCCTTTCAAAAGAAAGTTCAGACTGCAAAAATTGTGCTTCAGCCTGTGCAAGACGGGCGCGTGCAGAGCTGATTGCAGCAACCGACCTGTCTCTTTGTGAAATATAGACGTCGGGCTTGATTCTAAGGAGGAGCTGTCCTTTTTCTACACGGTCGCCTTCCTTTACTGTAAGCTCAACTATTTCACCCGATACGTCAGGAGTGATCTTTACCTCTGTCTCTGGCTGGATCTTGCCGTTTGCAGTTATTGTTTCGACTATCGTCCGTTTTTCCGCATTTTCAACAGCCACTTTTACCATTGCGGCTTTTCCAAACCAGCCGGCCTTCTTCCCTATGATTGTGAATATTAAAAGCAGAATGACAACCGGGACCAGGATTTTCAATATCTTTTTGTTTTTCATAATTATGATCCTTGATTTGAAATTTATTTATTCAGGTTTAGAGGTAATCCTTTGTAAAAATCGAGAACTTTTGTTTTAAATATGAATTCATATTTTGCCTGCGACATGTCGGACTGGGCGTTCAGAAGCTGGTTTTTTGAAGCATTATAATCGACAGGCGTAATCATTCCCACATTGAACTTTTGTTCAGTATATCTGAATGAT
>JBGPAF010000067.1:0-6913 GCA_041480535.1 Bacteroidia bacterium | reverse complement strand
CGTTGTACGAACCCTCCGAAACAGCCCTGACTGCTTCATCGTAACAGCAAGAGACAGTCCTGACATATTCGGCCGATCTTGCCCTCCCTTCAATTTTAAAGACCCTTACTCCTGAATCGATCAGCTTATCAATAAATCCTATCGTGCACAGGTCCTTTGGCGACATTATATATTCATTATCAATCTCGAGCTGGTATCCCGACTCCTTCTCTGTTACCAGATAAGATTTACGGCATGTCTGGTAGCACTTGCCACGATTGGCAGACATATTGTTTTCATGAAGGCTCAGGTAGCATTTCCCTGATGTTGCCATGCAGAGGGCGCCGTGAACAAACATTTCAATCTTTACAAGATCTCCGCGTGGTCCCCTTATATTTTGTTCATTGATGTTATCGAATATATTCTTTACCTGATGGATATTCAATTCCCGTGCAAGAACAACAACGTCGGCCCATTGTGAATAGAACTTAAGAGCTTCAGTATTTGTGATATTCAGCTGTGTGGAGAGGTGCACCTCGATCCCTGAATGGAATGCATAATTGATAACCGACAGGTCAGATGCAATTATGGCTGATATACCGCTCTCAACTGCAGCATCTATGATCCTGTGCATCTGCTCAATTTCATGGTCAAAGACGATAACATTTACAGTGAGATAGCTTTTAATGCTGTTCTCATGGCAGATGCTTGCAATATTTTTCAGATCGTTAAGTGTGAAGTTGATTGAGGAGGCTGCCCTCATGTTCAGATCTTCAGCCCCGAAATAGACAGAATCGGCACCTCCCTGAATTGCTGCCATGAGCGATTCATACGATCCTGCTGGTGCCATTATTTCAATATTATTCCGGTTCATCCGGGAGCAGAATTAGATTTTATGCGACAGGGATCAGTTTATGCTGCTTTTCATCATAATCCTGATGCAGGTGCCTTTACCTATTTCAGAAGACTTGACAAATATCTTTCCGTGGTGGTATTCTTCAATTATTCTTTTAGCCAGGGAAAGACCAAGACCCCATCCTCTTTTTTTGGTACTGAATCCCGGGTTAAATATTTTTTTATAGGACGATTTAGGTAATCCCTTTCCTGTATCATAGATGTCAATAACTGCATGTTTTTCAGCCTCTTCTACCCGGATTGTAATTTCCCCGTCACCCTCCATTGCATCAATGGCATTTTTACATACATTCTCTATCACCCATTCAAAAAGAGTAGGATTGACAGGGATATTGATCTCTTCATCGGCAGAAAATGGCAGTACGAATAATACTTTTGATGAAGACCTTGTTTTAAGATAATTAACAGAATTCTGAATCAGGCTTTTGATATTTTCCTGCGTAAGTGATGGCTTCGATCCTATTCCGGAAAACCGTTCCGTTACCTTTTCAAGCCTTTTTACATCAAGGGCCAGCTCTTTAATAGCAGTGATATCAGGATAGTTATTCTGGAGCATCTCTATCCATCCCGACATTGAGGTCGTTGGTGTACCGAGCTGATGCGCCGTCTCTTTCGACATGCCTACCCATACCCGGTTCTGCTCAGCCTTCCGGGATGAGCTTAAAGCCAGGTAAGATGCAAGTATAAAAAGGATTATAAATCCAAGCTGGATATAAGGATAATACATAAGCTGACTTAAAATAATGCTGTCTTTGTAATAGATGCGGTTTGAAAATCCGGAGCCCAGATCAATTATTATCGGATCATTGCCGCTTTTCATCTTTTCGAGCTTAAAAGCCATAAACCCAGGATCTTCGATTTTACCCTGCCCGATATTTGTGACAGCTATAATATTATCATGGCCATCAGTCAGAATAACAGGTACCGTTTTGTTGTTTTCGATTATTGAGAAAGGGAAATCCAGGTTCTGTGTTGAGTCAGCTGAATTAATCAGCCTTATGGCGGCTGCCCACATTTCAACTTTTTTTCTTTCCTCAGCTTTAAGATCGCGTACAAGGAACTGGGTGTAAATAAGCGAACCCACACCAATAAGTATGGCAAAAAGGAATAAGAAAATCTGCCAATTGCTCCTGTTCCGAAAGATATTCAAGGTTTTATCTGTTTTAGGTGAAAAAGTACTAAATCTTTTTAAAAAGCTTCTTTATAAAATTTTCTTTTCTTTGAACCGGAGGCTCAGTTTCAGTCACCGTAGTATCCGATCCTTCCCATTGTATCCTGAACCTTGGCTTCGAACTCTCTTTTTTCGCCGGTGCAGTATCTTTATTATACAACCCGTACTCCTCGTTAAATATTGTTTTAAGGGTTTGTTTTTCTTTTTTAATGTCCTCTTTGATCTGGCTCCCGGCAGCTTTCATATCATAACCGACTTTTACCTCTTCACCCTTTCCATCGATTTTCAGAAATACTGATGTTCTTCCAAGCCCATCGTCCTGAACTTCACCGAACTCATCCGAAAGAGTCCTGTTTTTTCTAGCTTTGTTACTGAGGATTTCAGAAAGAAGCATTTTTACATGATACTGATATTCATTGTCAAAACTATGTTTCCCGTTTACTGAGAGATCGACAGCTGATGATTTAATATCCATCTGTGGAACATAAAAGACATTATCCCTGATAAAGAAATCATTTTCAAGCTTGTCAAATTTAATATTCTCAAGTTCCGAAAGTTCAATATAGGAAGATAATGCCTTAACCGGATCGAAATCTTTCAGAGCCCCGTCGGTAATTACATATTTCCCTTCCGCAGTCACGGATCTTACATCCGGATTCAGTAAAGAATCTACAGGTAAAATCAGTGTAATATTGCCTGAAAGGGATCCTGCTAAATTTTCGGCTTTCAAAAAATCCTGTCCGAAATTATGAAATGAAGTAAATACCTCATTGACATCAACACCGTTAAGGGCAAAGCTTCCTCTTCCAATAAAGGATTTGTCGCGATTCTGCACAACAAGGCCATTCCCTGAGATATGTCCTTTTTGTGAATTCAGGCTGAGAGTCCTGAAATTCATCATTTTGGGCCTGATACTGAGAGTCCCGGTAATATTCCTGGCATTAAATGTTTTGTAAATCAGGGTATCGAAATTAAAATTCATTTCAAGGTTGACATCTTCAGGCAATGTGACCGGAGCCTGTTCAGCGACTGCCATGCCTTTTTTATCTGCTGCCGGTTCATTCAGGAATAGCTCTGGTCTCAAAGATGAAGCTGAAAGATTTGCAGATCCCGAAAGAGTGGCAGGAGTTCCTGCCAGCCAGCCAGGAAAATTCATGAATTTTCCGGAAAGTACTATTTTATGTTTATTAAGCGTAAGCCTGAAATTGTCAGTTGTTGTACTTTCATTCATTAAGAAACTTCCGTTTATATCACTGATGTCGATATGCTTATCGTCAAGACTTATTTCGACTGAATTGAATACTGCTTCTGACTGGGAATTCAGATTAAAAACATCTGTGAATTTATAAGAATCTTTTTTTCCCGGCCAGCCTGAAAATTTAAGATCAAGGTCAATTGACCCGCCGGCCTTGCTGACATTCTCAAGATTCAGGAATTCTTTAAGTTCGGCAGGCAGTAATTTACCTTTGAAAATAAGCTCAGCTCTGGGATTTGAAAAGTCCGATACTGAAAATGATCCTTTATAGTCAGCCGATCCAAGCCTTGTAGTAAAATTAGTTATGCTGAATGAGCTTGTCTGGGGTATGTTTTTGGCGCCGTTTGTAAAAGCGCCGTCAAACGAAAATCTGTCAATTTTCAACGCTGATCTTAAGTTTTTAATATTGGCATTTTTCAGGGAAAAGGTTATATCATAATGCGGATCTTCATTCCTGGTAGGCTTCCCTTTGGTTATCCAGTTAAACTTCAGAGTACCTGACGGATGATAAGCAGAGGCAGTTTTACTGTATTTTTCAGGAAGAAACCTGGTTATTTTTGAGATATCAATATTATCTGCAGTGACATTCAGGTCAATATAATTGTCGGATGCTATAAAGCCGGTAAGCACAAAGTCCCAGTTTTCAATCCTCATTGTGCTTTTTCTGAAGAATGTTCCCTTATCATTCTGATTCAGACCTACTTCCAGATCAGCAGGGATACTTTGCCTTATTGAAGTGCTGCCTAGCTGAAACAGGTCAAAGATCACTTTTGAATTTCCTTCGAAATCAATATTATCACCTTTTATTTTACTTCTAAAGCGTCCGTCTTTAAATGTTCCTTTGATAATCAGGTCAACTCTCAGATCATTATAAACAAAATCCACATCTGACAGGTTTATCCTGTTAAGGTTCAGGGTGACATTGTCGGTACCTGAAGTGTCATCATCGTTCTTCGAGACATCATAATTAGCATGGCTGGAAGTATCCGTGAAAAGATTCAAATTGCCTGATCTGACACTTATTTTGGTAAAAGTATAGGCTCCCCTGAGCATGTCGATAGTTCTGAAATCGAGAGAAGCTGATTTTGCAGTAAGAAGCGTGTCAGTATTGATACCTGCGAAGCCGGAACGATCAAAATCAGGAGAAGAATGTACAAGAACATTTTTAAGTTCCACAGAGGCTTTCGGGAATTTTTTTATAAGCGAAAGTCTGTAAGATCCTGTTTCTATTTTGGTAGAGAAGTTATTATTCAGCGATTTGAGGACGAGACCGACAACCTTGTTCTGCATTATCAGGGATAAGGAAAACAGCAAGAACAATACTGATACAAGAAGTATTGCTATTATTTTAAGAATCTTTGCTGCCAGTTTCATTTACATTAATGAAATATCCCTAACCCGGGTTTATTAACGGGGAGCAAAGTTATATTATTTGGATTAAAAAATATTTTTATTTGAGAAGGAAGCTGAAATCATCATGCTCTCCAAGCTCCAATGGCTGATGATTCTTTTTGAAAATCCTTGCTTTCCTCGGTCCGATAAGTTTAATCTTCCCGTTCTCCAACAGAAGCATAGTCCCTTCCCTAAGGCCCGCAACCCAGATCTCAGGGTTTACCTCAATGAACTCCTCAATTCTTTGTTCTCTTGTTTCCCCTGCATGGCCTTCTGGATTGGCATCAAGATAATGCGGATTTATCTGAAAAGGAATAAGGTTGAAAGCTTTGAACGACGATGGTTCAGCAACAGGCATATCATTAGTGGTCCGTATTGTAGGGCATGCCACATTCGATCCGGCGCTCCATCCGATATATGGTGCACCTTCAAGAATCTTTTTTCTGATGGGATCGATCAGCTTATTTTTACGCAGAAGATTCAGAAGCATCCATGTGTTGCCTCCTCCGACCACAATGGCTGATGCTTTCTGCACAGCATTAACTGGATCTGTATAATGATGGATTGAAATAATATCGTGGCCGACCTCCCTGAACCTGTCGCGGACCTTCAACTCATAGTCATCATAAGAAAAAGTCATCGCGGCATAAGGAATGAAAAGAGCTTTAATATGTTTGGCGCCAAGGAATTCCTTTATCCCTTGCTTGGGATAATCGAGATATTGTTCTCCTGCGTTCGTAGAGTTACTAATAAGTAAAAGTCGCATAGTTTGAAAATCCGAAATCCGAAATACTAAATTTAATAATTGTCATCCAGTTTTGCAATATTATGATTTTCAGGTATGTTAATGACTTCCATGATATTGAATGAATAATCATATATGTTGAAAATCAACACCTTGCCTGAAAGAACATTACCTGATCCGGTAATGATCTTGATCACTTCATTTGCCATGAAAGTTCCGGTTATTCCCGGAAGTACACCCAGAAGACCGACCTCGGCAGGCAGGGGATTTCTGAAATCACTGCTTTCTGAATATGGATTGTAACATCTGTAGGTTGGTCCTCCATGATAGTTAAATACAGAGATCTGTCCCTCATGCTTGTAAATAGCCCCGTGGACCATTGGTTTGTCAAGGATCACACATGAATCATTAATTATGTACCTGGCCGGATAATTATCGGTTGCGTCAACTATTATGTCGAAATCATTGAAAATGCGAAGCGAATTTGAGGAATCGATCCGAAGGTTTATTCTTTCAGTTTCAATAAGATTATTAAGATGCTCAACCCTGTTCGTGGCAATTATTGATTTGAGCTTGCCGACATCGTCAGAACCGTATAATACCTGTCGCTGAAGATTTGTTTCATTAACCATGTCAAATTCAGCAATTGCAATCCTGCCCACTCCTGCTGCTGCCAGATATTGAAGTACGGGGCATCCCAGGCCGCCGGCTCCGACCACAAGCACCCGTGCCAGCTTAAGTTTCTCCTGACCAGCGATACCTATCTCAGGCAGCAGTATCTGCCTGCTGTAACGCCTGATCTCGCGGGGGGATAAAATGGAATCTGCCATCTGATGATATAATATCTGGGTTTTACAAATATACATGAATAATGAACATAAAATGGTAAGGGCGTAGCATGCTACGCCCCTGCAAGAACCATGTGTATAAAACACGTAGAGACGCGATGCGTCGCGTCTCTACTATCAAACAAAACAGAAATGAAAATATAACCTAATTGTTAAATGTAAACGCCACCCCTATTTCGAATGGTTCAAGATTATATCCGTTAGGACCTTTCAGATCCCGGAACCAAGGTGTGAGATAATATGATCCATATATCATGAAATTTTCATATCCAATCCTTGCCGTAACTCCTCCCCTGAGGAGATTAAGATTATAATCGCCGTTTGCCCTTACTTTTTCGCCATCTTCATAGACAAGCTTTGTCCATGCATTCAGCTTTACCCCTCCGATAACCCCGGCGGCAAGGTTTAATCTGTTGTAGCCTGCTGGGATCTGGACTTCAAACATAAGGGGAACGTTAAGATATAAAGTGTTGAATTTTGATTTTTTTACTGGTACCATATTATCAAGTACAAGCTCACCTAAATTGTCATCGGTATCTACAGTGATGCTGTTCATGCCTTCAAACCTGTAATTATTCCAGTTCAAACCGATATCTGTAACAAGTCCG
>JBGPAF010000066.1:0-6959 GCA_041480535.1 Bacteroidia bacterium | reverse complement strand
ATATAAAAGAAACATCATTATCATCCGTGAAGATTGGTCTTTATATCGCACCCGGACTTATTGATAACCAGATAAACGGGTATAAGGGTGTTGATTTTTCTGACATCTCCCTTACTACTGAGAAGATGAGAAAAGCTGTTGAGGCAATCAACGCTGATGGAGTGACAACGTTTATACCGACAGTAATTACAAACAGTAATGAAAACCTTTTAACTATTTTCAGGAATCTTGCTGAAGCCATGAAGGATGACGAGGTCAGGGGTTCTGTTGCTGGTTTTCATCTTGAAGGTCCCTATATATCACCTGAAGAAGGATATTATGGATGTCATCCTTCCGCTTTTATCAGGAGACCTTCATGGGATGAATTTGCTCACTACCAGGAGGCTGCTAACGGTAATATAAGGCAGGTTACTTTAGCTCCGGAAGCTGATGGATCAATGGAATTTATAAGATTGTGCGCATTGAATAATATAATTGTCTCAATCGGTCATACAAACGCTTCAGCAGAACAGATAAAAACGGCTGTGGATAGCGGTGCCAGGTTATCAACGCATCTGGGAAACGGATGTGCCAACATGATTGACAGGCACCGGAATCCTTTATGGCCACAGCTTGCAAATGATCTTCTTATACCTTCATTAATTGCCGACGGACACCATTTGCTTCCTGAAGAAGTTCGGGTTTTTTGCAGGGTGAAAGGTGTTCATAATGTGATACTTACATCAGATGTAACTCATCTGATCGGAATGACTCCCGGTAAATATATTTTCCTGGGGAGTGAAGTTGTCCTGACCGATGAAGGACTTATTAAAAACCCGGTGCTTAACTGCCTTGCCGGAGCTTCAATGCCACTGAGAACCGGAGTGGAAAATGTGATGAAATACACAGGCTGTACTTTAGGTGAAGCAATAAATATGGCTTCTGGAAATGTTGCCAGGATTTATAACCTCTCCGACAGGGGCCAATTGTCAGCGGGCAAGAGGGCCGATCTGATACTGTTTGAAAAAGATAATTGTAAGATTAAAATAAAGCAAGTTTGGGTAAAAGGGAGAAAGATTTTTACATTTGGAATAACGTCCCCCTGACCCCCTTCAAAGGGGGAGTTTTAAGCCTCATACCCCATACCTCATACCTCACATCAGACATGACCACCCTTGACTACATAGTTCTTATCGGTTACTTCGTTTCGATCACCACCTTTGGTATCTGGATCTCACGGAAGATTAAAACCAGCGACAGCTATTTCAGGGGAGGCAGGAAATTCAAATGGTACATAATGATCGGGCAGGCATTTGGCGTAGGAACACATGCCGAAATGCCTGTGGCCCAGACAGGTGCAACATTCAGCAACGGATTTGCCACAATATGGTACCAGTGGAAGAACATGCTGAT
This sequence comes from Bacteroidia bacterium, assembly GCA_041480535.1. Taxonomy (GTDB): domain Bacteria; phylum Bacteroidota; class Bacteroidia; order Bacteroidales; family VadinHA17; genus LD21. The sequence goes on along the minus strand of JBGPAF010000066.1, from coordinate 5,567 downwards.
AACGCCTTTTTACTGGTTGATAGCACCATTCTACAGACGAAGCGAACGTACGACAGTCGGTGAAATAATTGAGGACAGGTATGGCAGTACAATGGGAATTGTCTACTCCGTTTTTGCAATTGCATTTTTTGTGTTTAACATGGGAGTTATGCTTCAGGGTGCGGCAAAAGTGATCTCCGTAGCAACCGGAAATCTTGTATCTCCAAATATGGTAGTGCTGGGCATGACAGCTGCATTTATTATTTACAGTTTCGTTGGTGGTCTGATTGCGGCTGCCTATACTGATTTCATCCAGTCATTCCTGATAATTACACTGTCGATTATGCTTATCCCTCTGGGTTTGAAAGAAATAGGAGGATTCAGCTATATGAAATCCGTGCTTCCGGACCATTTTTTTGATCTTTTCAACAGTGCCAGCGGGATAGACGGATTTACTATAGCTATGCTGGCAGTAAATGGTATTGTAGGAATAACTGCCCAGCCTCATATGATCTCTATGTGTGCAACAGGTAACACTGAAAGAGCAGGAAGAATAGGACAGACATTCGGGTCGATGGTAAAAAGACTGGTTACTATCGGATGGGCATTGACAGGCTTGGTTGTTGCGGCTCTTGTTGTTAAGAATAATGCAACTCTTGCTGATCCGGAAATGGCTTTTGGATATGCTTGTAGTCAGTTGCTTGTCCCAGGGCTGGTAGGTCTAATGCTTTCTGCAATAGTGGCGGCAAATATGTCGGCGTGCTCAAATTTCATGGTAAATACAGGGGCTCTCTTTACTAAAAACTTCTATAAAAAATATATCAATCCTGATGCCGGCGATCACACACTTCTTTGGATGGGACGATACTCCGGACTTGGCTTGTCGGCCCTTGGAGTTCTTTTTGCACTGAGCATCAAGAATGTTCTGAACGGATTTTTGTTTACTGAAACACTCGCCGCATTTATGGGAATCATCTTTCTGGGGGGCATTATCTGGAAAAGGGCAAACCGTTATGGAGCAGCAGCAGCTGTAATTGTTTCCGTGTCAGTCTATTATATAGTTAATTTTATAACAGCAGGCGATCTGATGCTGGTGTACAAGTGGAAACCGGGGCCATTTGGCATCGCGATTCTTTCAGGTTTTTTAATATTCTGGCTGATAAGCATACTTACAAAGCCGGAAGATAAAGCTAAGATTGAATCATTTTTTGACAATATGAGGAGGAAATCAGATGCAAAAGAACCAGGACCAGACGGGAAAAAGCCATTGGCAGAACTGACAGGAGACGATCTTTTACTTCTTGATATCCCGGGATATAAAAAGAAGGAACGCCGGAGAAATTTCTTCAAACGCTATCGTGAAGACCTGGTTGGATTCTTACTCAGCTGGGTAGTTGTCGGATTACTTATTCTTTTGGCCTGGGGTGTCCTGCAGATTTAATTTGAAGTTCTGGATCGTTTAGAGTATATTTATAGAATATTTAAAAATTGAAAAGATGGGAAATTTTGGTGCTACTGAAATAATACTTATTCTTCTTGTAGTTGTACTTCTTTTTGGCGGAAGGAAGATCCCCGAACTGATGAAAGGAATCGGCCAGGGTTTGAAAGACTTTAAGAAAGCTTCAAAAGTTGATGATGATTCAATAAAGGAGAAGCCTGAACCCAAAGAGGAAACAAAAAAGTAATAGCTGACTGTTTTAATCTGTTTTCAGGTACTTCGGCACCTTTCTGTGTTTCGTTACCTGTTCGTAGTTGTAAGCTATTTCCAGAAGTATCGGTTCACTCCATGCCCTTCCGAAAAATGTAAGTCCTACTGGCAGGGTTTCTATAAATCCCATTGGAACTGTTATTGCCGGATATCCCGAGATGGCAGCCAGTGATGAACCTCCTCCGACAAAATGGTCCCCGAGTATCAGATCGGTTTTCCATGCCGGCGATCCTGTTGGAGCTATCAAAGCATCCAGATTGTTGGAATTCATCATCTTGTCAATCCCGTTTTCCCTGGTAGCCTTCAGCATTTTTTCGAGCGATTTTTTATAGTCAGGTGAAGAGAGGTCGCCTTTCTTATCTGCCATTTCAAGTATCTTCTGATCAAAATATCTGAGCTCTATCGTATCTGATTTGTTGAATTCAATCAGTTCACTGAGATTTTTGACCGGCGAATCATTTCCAATTCCTTCAAAATATTTGTTAAGTCCGTCTTTAAATTCATAAAGCAAGACTTCAAATGAAGCATCACTATATTCGGAATTTTTGGGAGCATCCACCTCTATTATCTCAGCACCCTGTGCTGTCATGTCTGCAATTGCCTGTCGCATAAGAGCATCTACCCTGTCAGAATAACCTCCTGAATTCCTGATCACCCCGATACGTTTGCCCCCGAGCCCGTCCTTTTTAAGATGTGATGAATAATCTGTTAAAAATTTCCCCTCGGAACCAATGGTTTTCGGGTCGTTATTATCAACACCTGTCAAAGCGCCAAGGCAGGTGGCCACATCTTCTACTGTGCGACCCATCGGTCCAGGTGTGTCCTGGGTAAATGAGATCGGAATTATTCCCGATCGGCTTATAAGTCCTACTGTGGGCTTCAGTCCGACAATCCCGTTGTTGTTTGATGGACAGACTATTGAACCGTCGGTTTCTGTTCCGATGGCGACCATGCACAGATTCGCCGAGACTGCGACACCTGATCCGGAGCTTGAGCCGCATGGATTACGGTCGAGAACATAAGGATTCTTTGTCTGGCCTCCGACACCGCTCCACCCGCTTGTTGACGACATTCCGCGGAAGTTTGCCCATTCACTCAGATTTGACTTTGCAATGATCACAGCGCCTGCCTCTCTGAGCTTTTGTGCCACAGGACTATCGGCATCAGGATAAGAGTTACGCAGAACTGTGGCGCCGGCAGTGTTTGGCATTCTGTCATGAGTGCTGATGTTATCTTTAAGGACGACAGGAACACCAAACAGCGGACCTCTTATCTTTCCTTCAGCAAATTCGCTGTCGAGCTCTTCAGCCATCTTAAGGGCATCGGGATTGATAATAATTATTGAATTCAGGGTAGGTCCGCTCTTATCAAATTCAGCTATCCGGCTGAGATATCCTGACACCACTTCCGAGACAGTGTATTTTTTATCCTTGTAACCTTGCTGAAGTTCTGTAATTGTCATCTCTTCAAGCCAGGAGTTACCCGATTTTTCAGTGATAACAGGTTTATTATTGCAGGCTGATAGTACAAAAATGAATGATAAAATGTTAAATAAATAAAACGGCCGGGTTTTCATATTTCAGGAATTGTTAATATTTCTGTAAATATAAAAAATGTCATACATGTAGAAACAGCATGCATGCTGTTTCTACAATAGCCAAAATTTACATGATAATTTTGATTAATTGAATATATTTGTTTTAACTAATGCCTTTTCAGGCGAATGAAAAATATTTACCTGCAGATCCAACTGAACCTGCCGGATATCTCAAACCTGGTACTTGCTACGGTTACCAGGTCCGATGGATCGACACCCCAGAAGCCTGGCAGCTCAGCCCTGTTCGACCGGTCCGGGCTTATTGCCGGGACTATTGGTGGAGGTGTACTCGAAGGTAAGGTGCAAAAGATCGCACTGGAATCTCTGATCACAAAGAAGTCAGGTCATTATACATTCAGGCTTGATAAAAGCGTTTCGGACGGAGAAGATGCGCTGTGCGGAGGTGAAATAAGTATTCTGATTGATGCCCGCCTGGCGGACCATATTCCTGTATTTGAAGCTCTCAGAAAATCATCTGAAGAAAGAGATCCGGGGGTTCTCATAACCCTGGTTTCAAATATTGAAACCGATAAAACGCTGATAAACAGATACTGGACGACTAATCATGACCGGGAACTTATTCCTCCGGAGTTAAAATCAGTTATAATACCTGAGATCAGCAGCCTTATCTCAGGTTCCGGTTCTTATGATTTCAGGGAGATAAAGCTCCCGGACCAGGGAGATGATCCTACCCGCTTGCTTTTTCTCGAACCTGTCATTCCACCGCCACAACTTGTTATCGCCGGTGCCGGACATATCGGTAAGGCACTTTCGCAGATCGGAAGCATGCTCGGTTTTGAGATAACAGTCATTGACGACAGAAGCGAATATGCCAATAAGGGAAATATCCCATATGCAGATCATATTATCACCAGCGGTATAGGAAATGCTATTGACAGTATTGTCAAAGAAAACGACACATATATTGTAATAGTAACGCGCGGGCACAAGGATGACGGCTATGCCCTCAGGGCATGTATAGGTTCAGATGCTGCTTATATCGGTATGATAGGAAGCAAAACCAAGATTGCCCTGATGCGCAGGGATTTCATCGAAAATAATTGGGCGACGGAGGCACAGTGGAATAAAATTTTTGCGCCCGTTGGACTTGACATCAGATCAAAAACTGTTGAAGAGATCGCAATAAGTATTGCGGCACAATTAGTAAAAGTGAAAAATAATAAATGATTTCCGTGTGACTCTGCGCATTAATCTGCGTGACTCTGCGAGAACTTTTTTTTTATTTCTCGCTGATTTTCGCAGATGAAAAACGCAAGTTACGCAGAGAAATAGTTGCATCAAATGGGAGAAATATGGGCTATAATACTCGCTGCCGGTGAATCGAAAAGGATGAAGGTACCAAAAATGCTTCTTCCTTTTAATGGAAAAACCATGATTGAAAAGGTCATTGAGAACGTAACCGGATCGGAAGTTTTTCGTACATTAGTAGTGCTTGGCTCATACAGGGATGAGATAATGGGGACCATAAGTCATCTGCCTGTATATCATTGTTACAATGAAAATTACAGGAAAGGTATGCTTTCGTCGGTTCAGTGCGGCCTTCAAAACATGCCTGTGAATTATGATGCAGTTCTTGTTTTTCCCGGTGATCAGCCTTTTATAGATCCTGGCGTTATTAACCAGATTATTAATGCATACAGAGAAACAGGAAAAGGGATTATAATTCCTGTGTACAAAAAGAAACGGGGACACCCGCTGCTTATCGGTTTCAAATATAAAGATGTGATTGAAAAACTTCCGGATGATGAAGGACTGCGATCTCTGGCAAACATGTACCAGGAAGATGTGCTCGAAGTAATAACCAGATCTCCGGGCATTTTAAAGGATTTTGATACAAAAGAAGATTATCTGAATGAAATAAATAGATAAATAAATCAAACAATTATGGAAGAGAAAATCAGGTTTAATCTTAACGGTAAAAAGACCGAGATAACAACCGAGCCCAATCAGACACTTCTATGGGTGCTGAGGAATCAGCTTGGACTGACCGGAACCAAGTTTGGCTGCGGATCGGGATTCTGCGGTGCATGCACTGTACTTATCGACAGGGAGCCGGCAAGGTCGTGCATGCTTCCGGTAAGTGATATCTCAGGCAAAGAGGTAATAACCATCGAGGGCCTTGGACGCAATGGGAAAATGCATCCGCTGCAGAAAGCATTCATTGATCACGATGCATTGCAGTGCGGCTACTGCACTCCCGGAATGATAATGACAGCCGCAGGTGTGCTGATGAAGAATCCGGCTGTCACGCGACAGGAGATT